>CAZJXE010000213.1:0-2060 GCA_964549835.1 uncultured Weeksellaceae bacterium | reverse complement strand
TTAGCGGAACAGATCATATTTTAGATTTACCACATCAAAACGTACTTTTTATTTCTAATCATCAAACATATTTTGCTGATGCAACAGCCATTATACACGTAATTAATGCGGCTCTTGATGGTAGAAACAATACGATTAAAAACATCTCTTATATATGGAAGCCAAAGATGAATCTATATTTTATTGCTGCAAAGGAAACAATGCGTGATGGATTTATTCCAAGAATTTTGTCTTTTGCAGGATCTATTCCAATCGAGAGAACTTGGCGAGACGGAGGTAAAGACATAAAAAGAGACGTTAATCAAGTCAATATAAATTCAATAAACGCGGCATTAAAAGATGGCTGGGTAATTACTTTTCCTCAAGGAACAACAAAGCCCTGGATGCCAGTACGAAAAGGAACCGCACACATAATTAAAGAAAATAAACCAGTAGTTGTTCCTATTGTTATTGATGGTTTTAGAAGGTCTTTCGACAGGAAGGGGCTTTTTTTAAAGAAAAAAGGCGTTAATCAAAAACTTGAAATAAAGGCTCCGATTGAAATAGATTATGACAATGACTCGCTAGATGTGATTGTAAAAAAGATAGGCGAATCTATTGAGCAGATACAAAACTAAAAGAGCCTTACATTTCTGTAAGGCCCTTGCTCCCCCTCTAGGACTCGAACCTAGGACCCTCTGATTAACAGTCAGATGCTCTAACCAGCTGAGCTAAGGAGGAATTTTAAAGCGAGCAAAAATAGGACAATAGTATAAATTATGCAATATATTTGTAAAAAAAACAGGATGACAAATCTAATAGTTGGAACAGTAGCTTTTGATGCAATTGAGACGCCTTATGGCAAGACAGATAAAATAGTTGGAGGCGCAGCAACATATATTTCGCTTTCGGCATCTTTTTTTACCGATAAATTAAATCTAGTTTCTGTTGTTGGGGGTGATTTTCCTGACTCGGCAATAAAAATGCTTAAAAACCACAACGTAGACACAGCCGGCCTTCAAATTAAGAAAAATGAAAAAACTTTTTTTTGGTCAGGAAGATATCACAACAACATGAATTCAAGAGACACTATAGAAACACAATTAAATGTTTTAGAGACATTTGATCCAATAGTTCCTAAAGAGTTTTCAGAGAGCGAATTCCTTATGCTAGGAAACCTTGTGCCTAGTGTTCAGCAAAAAGTTTTAGATCAAATGACAAAAAGACCTAAACTAATCGTTTTGGATACTATGAATTTTTGGATGGATAATTGTTGGGACGACTTAATAGAGGCGCTAAAAAATGTAGACGTACTTACAATTAACGATGAGGAAGCACAACAACTTTCAGGAGAACACTCTTTGGTAAAGGCAGCAAAAAAAATAAGAACAATGGGGCCAAAGTATTTAATTATTAAAAAAGGTGAACATGGAGCTTTATTGTTTGGCAACAATAAAATATTCTCGGCACCCGCACTTCCTCTTGAAAAAGTTTTTGACCCTACTGGAGCTGGAGACTCTTTTGCAGGAGGCTTTATAGGATACTTAAGTAATCAAACAGAAATTTCATTTGATAAGATGAAAACCGCAGTTATTTATGGTTCTGTTATGGCGTCTTTTTGTGTAGAAAAATTTGGCACTGAAAGACTTACAGAAATAACCAAGCAAGATGTTTTAGAGAGGGCTCAAAAATTTATAGAACTTTCTTCTTTTGATATTTAGCTTAGAATAAAGAGTTTTTTTCTTTAGACTTTTCATACCACTTGTCAATTTTTAAAACTGACTTTTCAGACGACTCAACAGCTAAAAAATCACAGCGTTCGTTTTCAGTATTATTAGCATGGCCCTTAACCCAGGTAAAGCTTACTAAATGTTTTCGATAAATTTTTAAAAACCTTATCCAAAGGTCTGGGTTTTTCTTTTTATTGAAGTTAGTTTTTTCCCAAGAAAAAAGCCATTTCTTTTCAACTGCGTCAACTACATATTTTGAGTCGCTAAATACAATAACTTTTTCATTAAGCTTTTTTATAGACTCAAGCCCCACAATAACAGCAAGAAGCTCCATTCGGTTATTTGTAGTAA
>CAZJXE010000212.1:0-2062 GCA_964549835.1 uncultured Weeksellaceae bacterium | reverse complement strand
ATTTAATTGGATTAACCACAGAGGTTGGATTAACTACAAGCACTGATGGATTATTCTTTAGATCATTCAATTCAAATAATAATGATACTGACTTTGAATATTCAATCGAATCAAACTTTACACAAGAAACTGCCAGAGTTGAAAAGATAAAATCAACTATTTCTATATCAACTGCTCATGGATTAGAAAATGGAGATATTGTAACTCTTACAGTAAAACCAAAACAATCTTTAGGAGTTGGTACATCAGAATCACTACTAGTTAAGTATAATTCAGATCATGATAAGATTTTAATAAATCCAATATCATTCGGGTCAACTGCTGTAAATTTAACTAAGAATGAGTTTGAACTTACATCTCATGACTTTAGAACTGGTGAAAAGGTATTTTACAACTCAAGTAGTTTTATAAGTGGGTTGGGAACTGGATCTTACTTTGTTCATAGAGTTGATGATAATAAATTTAACTTATCTTTGACTAGAAAAGATAGTTTAACTGAACCCCCTTTAATTATAAATTTAGGATCACAAGGATCTTCTCATGAAATAAGCAAAATAAATCCAACAATACCTGTAATCAAAAATAATAATTTAGTATTCAATATGGGTGATGCATCACTCAGTGGATATGATATGAAGATATTTTATGATAATACATTTAATAATGAGTTGGTTTCTATTGGTGCGACCACAGGATTCAGTGTTGTAAGTTCTGCAAGCACAGTAACTGTCTATTATAATGATGCTCTACCATCAAAAATTTATTATTCTCTTGAAAAATCTGGATTTATTAGCACAGCAGATACAGATGTATCAAATTATTCTGAGATAGTATATGAGGATAGTAGTTACAATGACTCTTACACCATATCTGGTGTTGGTGTAACTACCTTTGATATATCTGTAGGTGAATCGCCAGAACAATTATCTTATGTAAAAACAACTGCAGATTTAACTTATACTACTAAATCATATGCAGCAGAAGGTGGTGTAGGATCACTCAATCTAACATTTGGTGGTGCAAACTATAAGAAACTACCAGAATTTGTAAGTATCGCATCTACAAGTGGTATCAATGCAGATGTTATTCCTGTTTCAACAGAAGTTGGTAGAATTAAAGAATTTAATATTAATGATCAGGGTTTTGATTTCTCTGCAGATAAAACATTAAATCCAGAGGTTTATATTTCACCAAATATCACTGTAGTGGATCGTAATGAAATTACTAGCATTGATATAATAGATGGTGGTAAAGGTTATACATCTCCACCAGATTTATCTTTAGTTAATCCATCTACTGGAATTAAGTATGATACTGGAGTTCTAAAAGCAAAAATACAAGGTTCTGCTATTAGTGAAATAGAAATACTTGAAACACCTGTTGGATTGAATGAAGTCACAAATATAGTTTTTGCAGAGAATGGTGATAATGGTATTGGTATAAACAGTTGTTTCTCAAATACTGCTGGTATTGTAACATGTTTCTTAGCAACTCCGATAACTGGGTTTACTGCAAATCCATTTGCTGTTGGTGATAAAGTATTTGTTGAAGGAATAGTTAATATAAACGATAGTAACGCTAATACACCTGGTGATGGATTTAATTCTGCAGATAATAAGTATAATTTCTATGATGTAATAGCATATTCAAATACAAACCCCGCAAAAGTGGTATTTGATGCATCACAGTTTGTATCAACTAATCCTGGTATTGCAGTTACTTCACAAAACTCCTTCGCATCAGTTATTAAGAAGGATAATTATCCAATATTTAAAGTAACACAATCAGCCAAAGCATTTATCGAAGGTGAAAGGGTATTTACTAAGGTTGGATCTACATTTGTAGAAAGAGATTTAATTATAACTGAAAACTTAAATGACACTGTTAAAGTATATGGAACTTACGATTTAAGTGTAGGTGATCAAATCTTTGGTCAAAATTCAGGAACACTTGCAACTATTAAATTACTTAAAGAGAATAAAGCAACATTTAAAGTTGATTATTCTTTACGTAAAGATACTGGTTGGTCTGATGATATTGGTAAATTAAATTTAGATTATCA
>CAZJXE010000211.1:0-2063 GCA_964549835.1 uncultured Weeksellaceae bacterium | reverse complement strand
CCATCCCATCCTTGATTTTCTCCTTGATATATTATACCTCCCCATCTATCATATATTTTCATGATGTATGATTGGGCTGCATTTATTATTGGTTCAAAAACCTCGTTCATATCATCATCGTTTGGAGTAAATGATGTAGGTATAAATATGCTATAAACAGGATTGATTATTAGATTTTTACTTATTGTATCACTACAGTTGTATTCATTAATAATTATCAGCTGAGCAACATAGGTTCCTGTATCTGTATAAGTAAATATAAAATCTGTTTCATCTTCTACTATTTGGTTATCACCAACATTCCATATAAGATTTGTAAAATCTTCACTAGTATTAAAAAACCTTATGTTTGGATTGTCTAGATCGGTTGGTTGAGGCCCTAATACAAAGCTTGCAGTAGGAGATGGGAGTAAGCTAATAATATCTTCTATTGTATTATTACATGATGTTGCTGGATCTGTATAATCGTATCTTACTATATAATCTCCAGTTGGAAGACTGTCTGTATCAAAAATACTCATTGGCATATCATTTATATAATAAGTTCCTCCAGTTGGACTTGCTTGATCTAATATAAATGAAGGATTACTTTCACAGATATCATTAAGAGTCATACTTAAAATAGGTAATTGATTTACAATAATATTTTTATCCTCATTAATTTGACTTATACATCCGTATATATCAGTTATTGATAATAATGTAGTATTAATTGTTTGGTTAGGGTAGAGTAGTATTTGACTATTATCAATAATTACATTACCTATTGAATCAATAATATATGATGTTGTGCTATTTTGATCATTAATTTCTATTGTGTATTGATTACATGTATTGTTTATGATATTGATATATATTTTAGATGGTTCTCCCTCACATATTGGGCTTTCTACGCTATAATCAGCTAATATTTTATTAGGCTGATTCACTATTGCATCATCAATAAATTGACATCCATTATCATCAGTTACAACAAAATTATATGTTCCAGCTACTAAGGCTAGGGGATTATTCCCTCCCCAATTTTCATTATAAGGTATAGTTCCTCCTGAGATATTTAAATTTATACTTCCATCACTATATCCATGACAACTTACATTATTTATATTAGATGTGACTAGTAATTCATTAGGTTGATTAATGGAAACAAAATTTGTCAGATTACATCCATTTGTATCTGTAATGGTATAGCTGTAATTTCCTTGAGCAAGTGCTAGTGGGTCATCACCTAACCAATCTTGATTATATGGTGCAGTTCCTCCATTTATCTGTAGTAAAACTACTCCATCAGATAACCCAAAGCAACTAACATCAGTTATAAACTCATTTACTGATATTGGATTTGGTTCAGTAATAATTGCTTGTCCTTGGTAAGTACAGTTATTACTATCTGTTACAGTAAAGCTATAGGTTCCTACATTTAGAGCTAAAGGATTGTTTAATCCCCAGTCTTCAACATATGGTAGCGTTCCCCCAGAGATATTTAACAATGCACTACCGTCAGAAAATCCTGAACAACTAACACTAAATGTATCAACAAGCACATTTATTTGATTTGGTTCAGAGATTAATACAGAATCTGTTAATACACAGCCATTTGTATCAGTTATGATAAAAACATGTATTCCTGCACTTAAAGCAAGAGGATCGTTGGTTCCCCAGTCTTCATTGTATGGGCTAACACCTCCAGATATATTTAGTATTGCAGTACCGTCATTTACACCATTACATAATGCATTGGTAGTTACATAATTTACTAAGATAGGAGCAGGCTCTGTAATATTAATAGAACCGGTATAATTACATCCATTATCATCATTTACAATATAAGTATGAATACCAGCAGTAAGATTTAATGGGTTACTTGTTCCCCAGTTTTCTGTGTATGGAGTAGTTCCGCCACTAATATTTAAAGTAGCAGTTCCATTATTGCCATTGGCACAAGAGACATTAGTTGTTTGAGAAATAACATTAATAGTATCTGGTTGATTAATTGAAGCGGTATCAGAAAATAAACATCCTAATGAATCAATAATGGTGTATGTATATATTCCATATGATAA
>CAZJXE010000210.1:0-2064 GCA_964549835.1 uncultured Weeksellaceae bacterium | reverse complement strand
CCTAATTCATCTCCTTACATGCTAATTGCTGATTGGACAACTGATACAAAAGCAGGAATTAGCTGGCAAAATATGAATGATGAATGTAATATGGTTTGGAAATACTATGTAAGATATAGAGAGCTTGGCACCAGTAATTGGATTACAAAGTCAGCAGGTGTAGGAAATGGCTTATGTAATTCAGGTTTAGCAACTACTACTAAAACATTACAAAATTTAATAGCTGGTACTACATATGAATTTAAAATGAAAGCTTTTTACTGTAATGGATCATCTTCCTCTTATTCTTCTGCAGTTCAATTTGTAACTAAAGGAGATTGCCCTGCGATGGCCTATCTAAATGTTTCAACATTTAATTCAAACCATCAAAAAGCTAGATTTAATTGGAATACATATGAGCCATATGTATTTGCCAGAGTTGTTCTAAGGGTAGATGTTCCTGGTTCTTCTTGGATAACAGCTGGAGGTTTTGGAGTTTATTATCCAACAGTTGCAGTAAATAAATTTGGACTTATTCCTGGAGAATCATATAGGGCTCAAGGAAGAACATTTTGTGATTCTAATATAACTTCATATAGATCTTCATGGACACCTCCTGTATACTGGACACAGCCTGGAGCAATAAGGCTTGATAATGGAAATTCAATTAATAATTTTGATATTTATCCAAATCCTACTAGAAATACTTTTAATATTTCATTTAGTTCAAGTGTAATTCAAAATGTTAAAATTAAGATTACCAATATAATAGGGGCAGAGGTTTATTTTGAAGAAAAGGAGTCTTTTATTGGTGAATATATTAAACAAATTAATTTAGAAAAATATGACAAGGGCGTTTATATTGTTGAAATTGAATCTGGTTCTGATTTAATTAATAAAAAACTAATTCTTCAATAATTTTCTTTTTTTATATAAGAATGAGTCTCCTATTAGGGGACTCATTTTATTTTTTCATTTTTAAAGTATTATATTGCAAAAAAAAACATGAAAAACTTTATTTATTTATTTTTTGCAATTACTATAATCTTTAGTTCTTGTACCAAAGAAGAGGGGTGTACTGACTCACTAGCAATAAATTTTAATGTTGATGCTGAAAATGATGATGGCTCCTGTGAGTACGGTGTTGTTGGTGGAGAGTGGGTAACTCAATCAATTACCACTTCTGGAAGTATGACGGTTTCATTAGCTGGAATTACTATGCTAGATAGTACTATTAATTATACAGAAACAAACCCTGATTCTCTTGAGCCTTACAAATTAATTTTCAATGAAAATAGTTCATATTTAGAATATGATAATTCAAATAATGCAGTTGAAGGAGGAACATGGTCTACTTCTGGAAATGAATTGACAATTAATACGCCAGATACAACACTTGTTTTAATTGTTAATTCTATAAATAAAAATAATGTGTCATTAAGTCTCAATCTTTCTGAGAGTTCAAGTGATATGGGAATGACAATAAGCTATGATATAAATCAGACAATAAATTCCAATAGAATCTGGTAAAGATTATATAGATCCACTTATTTTTATACTATCAAAGAATTCTTTTCTTGCTAAATTTTCATTGTCTCTAAACGCTCCAGAAGCTTTAGTGGTTACCATTGATGCGCCTTGGTGCTTTACACCTCTACAACTTACACAATTATGTGTAGCTACTATTGTAACAATTACTCCTTTATTGTCTTCACATACTTTATCTACAGCATTGTGAATTGCAGTTGTTAATTGTTCTTGAATAGCACCTCTTCTTCCAAATAATTCAACAATTCTATTTAATTTACTGAGGCCGATTACTTGTCCTATTTCTCCTGCTATATATCCAATATGAACTAAACCGCCAATCACTTGATGATGATGAGAGCACATTGAAGTTAGTGGAATATCACGCTCAATTATAATACCGTCATAACCATCTGAGGGAAATGAAGTGATGGGAGTTATAGCGGTATATCTACCTGCCCAAAGATCATTTACATATGCTTTAGCAACTCTTCTTGGGGTTTCCATTGAATTAGGATCTTCACGCCAATTACATTTTAAAGCATCTAAAAACATTCC
>CAZJXE010000209.1:0-2064 GCA_964549835.1 uncultured Weeksellaceae bacterium | reverse complement strand
CCTAATTCACTCTGAGCAAAATGCGTTATACCAACAAAAGCTTCATCTCCATCAATTCTTAACCACTCATGGTCTTTTGTATACTTAACATCATTTGGAAAACTCATATCATATATTTTTTTCAAAAATACAACTTTTTCTATCCTGCCAAAGTAAATCTTAAACTAAATCCAGCGTTAGTTATTGATCCGGGAAAAGTTGTTGAAATAAAAGGATTTGTAATAACTTTATCATAAAATGCTTTTATGTTTAAACGTTGATTTAATACATAGTCAGCTGAAAACTTTATACTTATTATCTGCTGACCCATTGTAATCTGTTCAACATCTTCAATTACTTTTCTAATTATCGTTTTATTATTTCTAATATTTAAATCTAATTTTAGATCTAAATCCGATGACATTTTCTTTCCTCTTCCTCCAGAAATAAATCTAAACTCTAGATCTTTTACTCTAAATCCTGTTCCAATAACATAGTCTTTAGTATTTGTTTCAGTAAGCTGATTATTTACAAGCGAAAGAGATAACATTCTACTATTTTTAATCTCAATTTTAGTAATTAAACTGTTTTTCCAAAGCATATCTAACTTAAATAATGGACTGAACTGTTCGTTAATTGAAATCTGTGCAATTTCTTTTTGAACATGATAGCTTAAATTATTTAAATTTATTTCATCTCCATTTATATAATCCAAATTGGTGCTGTAAGAACTTACACTATAAGTACTTCTGTATGCATGACCTAAACTAAAAGTTTTAAAATATCTTTTGATTGATTTTAATTTAATTAAACCATCATATGTAATTCGCCAATTTGGCAATGGAATTTTTGGCATTTGACTTAAAGAAATATTATTAGGATTTCGTCCACCGTAAGCAGCTAAAAAAGCAGGAATCATAACCTCTTGAGAGGTAGGGCCATATCCTCCTGTAATTGTAGTATCACCATTATTGATATTATATTCTATTGGAAAACCAGATAATGCACTGATTCCTCCATTAAAATTTGGATTTTGAGCTGCTAACCTATTTGCAATATCAGCTCTATATCCTCTAAACTTAGCAAAGGTTGATGATGAATAATCATCATTATTTCCAACAAAAGCAGTTGGAAAAGAAATAAATGAAATACTATAACTTCCTGTCTCAGTTGGACTAAATGAATTAAATCCATTTGAAATATTGTCCCATCTAAAATACTCTTGATTATTAGATGATGTATTTTTACTTGCATTAAATTCTATTCTAAATTGTTTAATCGGTTCTACAGTACTTCTAAGGGTTAAATTTGTACTGCTATTTTGTTTATACTGAGTGTTTAAAGAAGAATCTTGAGTTATCCATCCCTGTTGAGCAGCCGTGTTGCGAATATCCCTTTGACTTCCTAAAACAAATGGAATTGAAGGAGCCATAGATGACCATTGTTGTCCTAGCAAGCTTGGTTGAGGTATAAATCCTGGAAGCATTGTCCCTTGATTTTCACTGTAACTAACAGAGATATTCTTCACCCCTAATGCAAATCTGGTTAAATGTTTGAAAAATTCAAACTTATCTTCAGTTTCTTCATCCTCGTCTTTAACTCTATTTCTTGTTGGCCTTCCTCTTGTATTATTTCCTTTATTTAATTTTTTAAAATAGGGAACCTTATTATATAATGTTGTTAAATTAATTTGTCCGTTATACTGTCTAGATTGTGAGTTTTGTATTGTGTTTCCTAAATTTTCTAAAGCAAGTGGAGCAGCATTCCAATTATAATTTCCATTATAACGAGTAGACAATGACATAAAATTTAAAATTGGTAATTTATTAAGAGGAAATTGATAATTAACACTTACTGTTTGGTGATAAGATGTTGGCCTTCCTGAGTTCCAAAAATTATTCCAAATAGTATCCATTTTTTGTTTGTATTCTGGATCAGATTTATCTAAACTTCCATATGGCTCATCAATATTTGCTTTGCTATTTGCAGCAAAATCTAACTTTAATGTTCTTGTTATGTCATATTTAAATTCATACATCTTATTCCATTTAAAAAACTTATTAAATGTTGGGAAAATTATCATAT
>CAZJXE010000208.1:0-2074 GCA_964549835.1 uncultured Weeksellaceae bacterium | reverse complement strand
TTTTTAAAAAAGAAAATTGAATATGGAGCTGAATATATTGTTACTCAAATGTTTTTTGATAATCAAAAATATTTTGATTTTGTGAAATTATGTAGAGATAATGATATTAATGTTCCTATAATTCCTGGCCTAAAACCATTATCAACTGCAAAACATTTAAATGTTCTTCCACATAGATTTCATTTAAATCTTCCTTCTGAACTAGTAAATGAAGTTTTAAAATGTAATGATAAAGATGATATTAGGCAAGTAGGAGTAGATTGGGCTGTTCAACAAACAAAAGAATTAATTGCTTTTGGTGCACCATGCGTTCATTTTTATACAATGGGAAATACAAATAATATTATAAAAATAATGTCTAATTTTTGTTAGGCTGTAAGTTTATAAAAGTGATCTTCTAAATTTATTTTAGAATTTTTTAATTCATCCATTTTTATATTTTCTACAATTTTTCCTTTATTAATAATAATTATATGATTACATATTTTTGGTATTTCTTGAAGAATATGAGTAGAAAGTAAAACAATTTTTTCCTTTCCAACTTCTTTAATAAGGTTACGTATTTCTATAAGCTGATTAGGGTCAAGACCAGTAGTTGGTTCATCTAGTATTAATACTTTAGGATCATTAATCAATGAAGCTGCTATGCCAACTCTTTGCTTAAATCCTTTTGAAAGTTGTTCTATTTTTTTTGTTTTTTCATTTTCTAAACCTGTTTTTTTTATTAAGCTATTAATTATTTCTTTTTTATTTTTTGTTTTGTAAAGTTCAGCAATAAAATAAAGATATTCATTTACATCCATTTCTTTATATAATGGATTATTTTCAGCCAAATAGCCAATATTATTTTTAGTAACAATATCATTTGTTATTGTGTTATTCCCAAAAACAATAACATCACCAATATCTTGTTTCAAAGTAGAGGTAATTATTTTCATTAGTGTTGTTTTTCCTGCACCATTAGGACCCAAAAAGCCTACTATATCTCCCTGTTTTAATGAAAAAGATACATTTATTAGAGCATCTTGATCATTATACTTTTTACTAATATTTTTAATTTCTAGAGACATTTTTTGATTTTATAAAATAAATTTTTAAGAAAAATTTCTAAACAAATATAGAAAATAAGTAATTGTATATTTGTCATTAATGAAAGCATTAGTAATCAAATCTACTGGAAGTTGGTACGATGTTGAAGCAGAGGATGGTCAGCTATATAAATGTAGAATTAAAGGTAAATTTAGAGTAGAAAAAATTAAAAGTACAAATCCAATTGTTGTTGGTGATTATGTGGATATAGTTTTTGATTCAAAAACATGGATGATAGATAAGCTATTTGAAAGAAAAAATAAAATAGTTAGAAAATCTGTAAATCTATCTAAACAAACACATATTATAGCAGCAAATATTGATCAGGCAGTACTAATGGTTACATTAAAATCTCCAATAACTTCAACTGGATTTATTGATAGGTTTTTAGTTTCGGCTAATGCTTTTGGGGTTAGTGTTATTTTACTGTTTAATAAAGTAGATATTTATAATACTAAAGAACTCTCTTTATTAGAAGAATTAGTTAATATTTATAAAGAAATTGGATATAGGTGTATAACTATATCTGCTTTAAATGATAATTTAAATGATATAAAATCAATTTTAAAAGGAAAAAACAATTTGGTTTCTGGCCATTCTGGAGTAGGAAAATCTACAATTATAAATAAGATTATTGGCACCTCTATTCCAACTAATGAAGTTTCTTTATCTCATGATCAGGGTCAGCACACAACAACATTTTCTAACCTTTATAGGCTCGATTTTGGAGGAACAATTATTGATACACCTGGAATAAAGGGATTTGGGTTAGTTGAGATAGATATTAATGAAATAAGAAGTTTTTTTCCTGAATTTGTTAAATTACAATCAGGATGTAAGTTTAATAACTGTAAGCACATCAACGAGCCGCAATGCAATGTTTTATATTCTTTGAGTAAAGGTTTAATAGCTAAGCATAGATATGATAATTATTTAAATATGATAGAAACAGAAGAAAGTATTTATAGAACTAATAATTTTTAAT
>CAZJXE010000207.1:0-2100 GCA_964549835.1 uncultured Weeksellaceae bacterium | reverse complement strand
GGAACAACCCCACAAAACTGTGCAAATATAACTAAATAAATAACATAGCAATTAAATCTATGATTTGGATGCTATTAAGGTATTTTTTAAAAGCATTGCAATAGTCATTGGACCAACTCCTCCAGGAACAGGAGTAATAAAACTTGTTTTTTTACTAACATTTTCAAAATCTACATCACCTATTAATTTCCATCCAGATTTTGTTAGTTTTGATGGCACTCTTGTAATACCAACATCTATAACACATGCTCCATGCTTAACCATTTCAGTAGTTACAAAATTTGCCTTTCCCAAAGCAACAATTAAAATATCTGCGTTCAAACAAATTTCATTTATGTTTTTAGATTTACTATGTAAAATTGTAACTGTTGAATTTCCTGGAAAATTATTTCTTGCCATCAATATGCTTACGGGTAATCCAACAATGTGGCTTCTACCGATTACCACACAATTTTTACCAACTGTTTCAACATTATATCTCCTAAGTAATTCAATTATTCCCGCTGGAGTTGCAGGAATAAAAGATGGGAGATTTAAAGTCATCTTTCCAATATTTATTGGGTGAAAACCATCAACATCTTTATTAGCATCAATTGTATTAATAATTTTCTTTTCATCAATATGATTTGGAAGTGGTAATTGAACTATTAAACCATCAATAGATGTACTTTTATTAATTTTAATTATCTCTTGAATCAATATATCTTCAGAAACATCTTCAGAAAGCCTAATTAAAGTTGAATCAAAGCCAACACGTTCACAAGCCTTAACCTTAGCATTTACATAAGTTTCGCTAGCTCCATTATTACCAACTAAAATAGCAGCTAAATGTGGTTTTTTTCCTCCTTTTGATATAATTTCTTGAACTTCAAGTGCAATTTCATCCTTGATATCATTAGATGTTTTTTTTCCGTCTAAAAGAATCATCTTAAAATTTAGGTAAATTATTTCCCTTCATCATCTGCATCATCCTAGAAGCACCACCTCCTTGCATCATTTTCATCATCTTTCCCATCTGACTAAATTGTTTAATTAATTGATTAATTTCTTGAACATTTGTTCCACTACCAGCAGCAATTCTTTTTTTTCTACTCCCATTTAAGACATTAGGGTTACTTCTTTCAAATGGCGTCATAGAACGAATAATTGACTCAATTCCCTTAAATGCATCATTATCAATATCAACGTCTTTAATTGCCTTTCCAACACCTGGGATCATTCCGGCTAAATCTTTTATGTTACCCATTTTTTTAATTTGTTGAATCTGACTTAAAAAATCATCAAATCCAAAAGTATTTTTTGCAATCTTCTTTTGAATTTTTCTAGCTTCTTGTTCATCAAATTGTTGTTGAGCTCTTTCAACTAAAGAAATAACATCACCCATTCCTAAAATTCTACTAGCCATTCTTTCAGGATGAAAAACATCTAAACCTTCCATTTTTTCAGATGTACCGATAAATTTAATTGGTTTATCAACAACTGAACGAATTGTTAGAGCTGCACCTCCTCTAGTATCTCCATCTAATTTTGTTAAAATAACACCATCAAAGTTTAATTCATCATTAAACGCTTTTGCAGTGTTTACTGCATCTTGTCCAGTCATAGAATCTACAACAAAAAGAATTTCATCTGGATTAATAGCAGATTTAATATTAGAAATTTCAGTCATCATTTTTTCATCTACAGCTAAACGACCAGCAGTATCAATTATAACTACATCATTTTTATTTTTTTTGGCAAAATCAATAGAATTTTGTGAAATTTTAATAGGATCCTTATTATCAATTTCTTTATATACCTCAACTGAAACTTGCTCAGATAAAACTGAAATTTGATCAATTGCAGCAGGACGATACACATCACAAGCAACTAACAATGGTTTGTTTTTTTTATTCTTTTTAAGATAATAAGCAAGTTTACCACAAAATGTAGTTTTACCAGAACCTTGTAGACCTGCTACAAGAATTACAGAAGGTTTTGATTTTAAATTAAGTTCTGAGGAACTACTTCCCATCAAAGATGTTAACTCATCTTTCATTATTTTGGTAAGAAGCTCTCCTGGTTTTAATGTAGTAAGTACCTCCTGTCCTATTGCCTTTT
>CAZJXE010000206.1:0-2124 GCA_964549835.1 uncultured Weeksellaceae bacterium | reverse complement strand
TTATTTAATCTATCAACCTCTCTATTATTATGAACAATATCGCCTAAACAAAATAAACTATTTTCTTTTTTTAAAATATTTTCTGCCATTTCTATTGCATAGACAACACCAAAACAAAAGCCTGATTTTGGATCAACTGTTATTTTAATTTCTGACATTATTAATATAGTTAAAAATTAATTTATTTTGTTGTGCAAAATTAAGAGAAGTATTATCAATAACAATAGCATCATTTGCTTTTATTAAAGGATTTATTTTTCGTTCCATATCATCATTATCTCTATTGGTTAAATTATCAAGAACCTCTGAAAAAGTTAAGGTACTGTCAGAAGTTTTTAGTTCATCAAATCTTCTTTTGGCTCTAGTTTTAATATCAGCAGTTATAAAAAACTTTAGCTCCGCATTAGGCATAACCTTTGTTGTAATATCTCTTCCGTCCATTACTACATTTTTATTTAAACATATATTTTGCTGAATTTTAATTAACTTTTGTCTAACCTCTTTTATTTGACTGACTTTACTAACATAATTTGAAACATTTCTATTCCTAATTTCATTCTCAACATTAATTCCATTTAAAAAAATCTCAGATTTATCTAAAGTTTTATTGTAATTAAATTTGATTTCAATTTTTTCTAAAAAAATCAACAACTTTTTTAAATTAATTTCAGATTCCTCTATCACATCATTTTTCAAACAAAATAATGTTACTGCTCTATACATTGCACCAGAATCCACATAAATCATATTAAACTTTTTAGAGATTTCTTTGGCAATTGAACTTTTACCGCAAGATGAATATCCATCAATTGCAATATTTATAAGTTTATATTTCATATTCCAAAGGTACTTAGATTTGTGCTAAAACTAAATGAATTTAACTGTCCAGATAGATGATATGATGATCTACTGTAGCTTAGATTAATTTTTGAAACTTTCATGCCTACTCCAAAAGAAAAACCAACCAATCCACCATAAGAATCTATTGTCATATTAAACCTTCTTTGAAAATTAAAACCACCTCTTAAATATAGATTATCATTAAATAAATTTAATTCTCCAGAAATTATAATATGTCGTAATATCGTTTTAGCAAAACTTTCATCAACTAACTCTATTTCTCCAGATTCATTGTTGGTAAAACTATTTAAAGAGTAATCATTACTTATATCAAACTTATTTAAATTATTTAAAACTATTGAATATCTAAATGGGAGATGCTCTAACTTTTTAGAAATACCAAATTGTATTTCAAAAGGAATTTTTTCAGTTAAAGATGTATATCCTTTTATCTGCCTACCAATATTTTTAAATAATAAAGTACTATTAAAATTATTTTCAGAACTGTAGTATGTAGTTGAAATATTAGATGTAATTGAAGAAGAGTGATATCTTTCATAGGATGAATTCAAAAAATTAATATTAAATCCTAAATTTATTTTTTGATTTATTTTCCTTGCAAAACCAAAATTGATAATTTGATCAGAAGCAGAAAAACTTAAATCTTGTTCACCAACCTCATTGGTTGAAGTAAAATCTCCATAATCTGCTGAAATAAATCCTAATGACAAACAACCAATTTTTTTAAAATTTTTTGCATAATTAAATGAAACTAAACTGATATCAGAAAAATAATCAACAAAACTAAAGCCAAGTTCATTATTCATATCAGGATTCAAAATAGAAGGTGTTTTTTGAGCTAATAAAATATCATTATCATAAATTGATATAAGATCTCCTCCCATTGCTAAAGAACGTGAAGATATTTCAGTATTCAAAAAAGAAAAAGATGAATTTAAACTCTGTGATAAAACACTGAAAGGGAAAATAAATAGAATAATAAAATACCTAAATTTCATGAACCTAATTTAAAAGATTAGATATCTCATTTTTTTTCAAGTACAATTTCAATAACATCATGCATACTATCTACATAATGAAACGTCATATCCTTCAAATATTGTTTATTAATTATAGATACATCTTTTTTGTTTTGAGACGATAATACAATTTCTTTAATACCAGATCTTTTTGCAGCAAGTAATTTTTCTTTAATTCCTCCAACAGGTAAAACTTTACCTCTTAATGTAATTTCACCAGTCATAGCTATTTTTTTCTTTACTA
>CAZJXE010000205.1:0-2124 GCA_964549835.1 uncultured Weeksellaceae bacterium | reverse complement strand
GACTATAAAAACAAAATAGAAAAAGAAGTAGGCCAAGTTACTCTAGTAAAATAAATGAAAAAAATCTCTCTTTTATCAGATACTCATAGTGTACTTGATGAAAGATTCATTCCGCATTTAAAAAATTCAGATGAAATATGGCATGCTGGTGATATTGGATCATTAGATGTTTACGACAAATTAACTAAACTGTCAAATGTAAAAGCAGTTTATGGAAATATTGATAATCATAAAATAAGAATTGAACTAAAGCCTGAGCTATTTTTTAAATGTGAAGGTGTAAATATTTATATGACTCATATAGGTGGATATCCAGGAAAATACTCAAAAGGTATAAAAGAAAAAATTGAAAAAACTAATCCAAATATTTTTATTTGTGGTCATTCCCACATATTAAAAATAATGAATGATAAAAAAAATAAATTATTGTTTTTAAATCCAGGTGCAGCTGGAAATCATGGAGTTCATAAGGTAAAAACTATTATTAAGTTTGATATTGATGATAAGGAAATAAGAAATCTAAAAATTATTGAACTAAAAAGATAAAATTTATCTAATTCTGTCTGCGTCTTTAATTAACCTTTCATCTTTCTTAATAAAATGAGAAGCCCCGAAAAGTAAAATAAAAGGAACTATACATAAAAAAACACCTATTTCAAATTTATATTCTTCTTTAAAAAGGAATAGAATAACTAAGTAAAAAAATGTAATCATCAATCTAGAAAGAGATGACAATATTCTTTGTTTACTTCTATTATTAAATTGAAATATCGCATAAAATGATAAAAATGCAGAAATAAAAAGAAATAGTCTTAGATATATAAAGTCTTTATACAAATACATTTGTTGATATTCCTGGCTTAATACAGGAACAAAAAATATGATAAACAATGAAGTCATTGCAGAAAATAAGAAAAAAATAGATTGAATTCTTTGAATCATAATATTATACAAAAGTAAATAATATTCGAATAAAAACTTTATTATCCTAAAAATTCGTATTATTGTATCAACTTTCCAAAGATTTTATCGAACCCTATAACAAAATCAAATTCTGCTTAACATAATTCGCAGATAATCATTCAAAAAAAAAATAATGTACAAATTAGAAGAATTAAATAATTCAAAAGTATCTGAATTAAGAGATATTGCAAAAAAATTAAATATACCTAAATATGAAAAGCTAAAAAAGATGGATCTATCCTATGCTATTTTAGACTATCAAGCTGAACTTAGTGATCAAACAAAAAATAATGAAACACCTAAAAAGGAAAATGAAAAAAAAGTTGTAATTAAGAAGGAGGAAATTAAAAAGAACGTAAATATTCATAAAAAAGATTTTAAAAAAGATTCAAAACAAAATCCAAACCCAAATAATAAAAACAACAACTTTAAAGATAAAAATCATCAAAAATCTCATCCAAATAGTAAGCCTAAATCTGATTATGATTATGACTTTAGTGGAATTATTGAAACAGAAGGTGTAATTGAAATTATGCCAGATGGTTATGGTTTTATGAGGTCATCCGATTATCACTATTTGTCATCTCCCGATGATGTATATGTGTCACATTCTCAAATAAAATTATTTGGACTAAAAACAGGCGATACAATTATAGGTACTGTAAGGCCTCCAAAAACTGGAGAAAAATATTTTCCATTAATTAATGTTTTAAAAATAAATGGTAGAGATCCTGCTATAGCTAGAGATAGAGTTCCATTTGAACACTTAACTCCTTTATTTCCAAATGAAAAATTTAATTTATTAAATAATGGACATAACAATATTTCAACAAGAATGTTAGATATTTTCACTCCTCTTGGAAAAGGACAAAGAGGATTGATTGTTGCACAGCCAAAAACTGGTAAAACAGTACTTTTAAAAGAAATTGCTAATGCAATTGCTGATAATCATCCAGAAGTATATATGATAATTCTTCTTATTGATGAAAGACCTGAAGAAGTAACTGATATGGAAAGAAGTGTTAATGCTGAAGTTATTGCATCAACATTTGATGAACCAGCAAGTAGACATGTTAAAGTTGCTGATATTGTACTTGAAAAAGCTAAAAGAATGACTGAATGTGGCCATGATGTTGTAATATTACTAGACTCAATTACTAG
>CAZJXE010000204.1:0-2138 GCA_964549835.1 uncultured Weeksellaceae bacterium | reverse complement strand
GATTGGTGGGAATATGATATTAGCTCTGATAGTTGGACTCAAAAAAGTGATATAATTGGTAATAATAGACATCATCCTTATTATTTTGGGATTGGTAATTACGCATATGTTGGTTTTGGCCATGGAAGTGTTTCTGGACCTGGAAGTAATCCTTCTGCAAATTCGTATATCTACAATGATTTTTATAGATATGATCCTTCAAATGATAGTTGGTTACAATTGTCAAACTTCCCATCTGAGGCTAGGGTGGCAGGAACTCAATTCTCTTACGATGGAAAAGGTTATATATTAAGTGGAGATGGTGATGATCATGATCCTTTAACTTATGGAGAGTTTTGGCAATATGAACCTTCAAATGATTCATGGTTACAGTTAGCAGACCATCCAGGAGATGCAATATGGGCTCCAGGAAGTTTTGTTATTGGTTGTGACGCATATTTTTTGCTTGGACAAAATAATAATTATAATAATCCATCATTTCCTGTTGCTATGTACAAATACAAACTAGACAACCAATGTGGATGCACAGATCCTTTAGCATATAACTTTTCTTCATCTGCAACATATGATGATGGTAGTTGTTGCTATATTTCTGGATGTACTGATGTTTTAGCAATTAACTATAATGCTAATGCCTGCTTTGATGATGGAAGCTGCATTCAGGCTGTGCTCGGATGCATGAATCAAACAGCTTCAAATTATAATTCAAGTGCTAATGTAAATTCATTTAATGGAGGTGCATTGGATAATAATATAGGTAGTGGATCATTTTTTAATAATAACCAGTATCTCATTTTTGATAGCTATGATAATTGCCTTATCAAATCTTGTGATATATATGCAGAATACTTCAGAAGTATAACTTTTGAATTAAGAAATAATAATGGAAATGTTTTGGATGATACAACGCTATATGTATCACCTGGCAAACAAAATATTATTTTAAACTTTGATGTTCCGATTGCTTCAAACTTACAGCTAGGTATTAATGGTACCAATTCTGGTCTTTATCGAAATAATACAGGCTCTGATTATCCTTATAATATTGCAAATGTTATTAATATCAAAGGCTCAAGTGCTTCACAGCCAGGCTATTATTATTTTTATTATAATATTGAAGTTGAGGCTGTATGCTTTAATACAACTGAAGTTAATGATTTCTATAAACCAAAATCTTTATCAAGAGTTTTTAATATACTAGGGTCTGAAGCTAATAATCTGAAAAATCAAATTCTTTTTTACCAATACTCTGATGGGAGTGTTCAAAAGAAAATAATCGTCGAATAGAATATTAATTAGATAAATGTTTTCCATTAAATCTATTGCCAATAGAAAAGACATATTAATTAAATTAACTTTAGTTATTTCTATTATCTTACTATTTATTTCTCTTTTTTCATATTTAAATATATCTCTAACTGATCATGAGTTTTATGTAAAATATCCTCTTGAAACCATTCTATTACTTTTAGGAACAGTAATAATGATTTTAGGAAATTTTTTAATTTTTTTAATGAGAAAATCAGGATTTTGGCTATCTCTTTTAGGTGCCTTAATTGTTTTTTCTATTAATATTTCTTTTGAGCAAATTAATTTTTTTAAGAGCTTTTATGGCATAGAATTTCAGATTCTTATTTTTTTAATAATGAAGTATAAGTTTAAGGGAAAAAGTGTTTGGAATGAAATCTATAATAATTGATTTTTAAATTAAGTATTTTTACTGATATTTTTTTTTTCATATTTTTCTTTTTTTTATAAAAAAATAAAACATAAGTATGAAAAAATTAATTCTCTTTTTTTTAATTATTCCTTTAATAGGTTTTTCACAAAATTGTAATACGTATTTACTCAATCTTAATGATAGCGTAGGTGATGGATGGAATGGTAATTATTTTTCAATTGTTGATTCATCTGGAGCTATTCTTTTTTCAACTACATTAGATTCTGGATTTACATCCGTTGATACTATTTGTTTGCCAGACGATTGTTTTACTGTTGTATGTGATAGTGGAATCAATCAATCCGATGTATTATGGAGTTTTAGTAATTTAAATAATATTACTCTTTTTAGTGGTGGTGCTCCTTTTCTTGACTCTGTTTGCCTTCCTTATAATTGTACTCCTTCTTTAGAAAGTTTT
>CAZJXE010000203.1:0-2140 GCA_964549835.1 uncultured Weeksellaceae bacterium | reverse complement strand
TTAATGATGGAGATACAATTTATATAGAGCCATGGAGATCAAAATCAATGCCTGTGATAAAAGACCTGGTAGTTGATAGAAGTGCATTTGATAGAATTCAGCAAGCTGGAGGATTTGTTTCTGTAAACACATCTGGAAATACACAAGATGCAAATGCCGTCCCTATTCCAAAAGAAAATGCAGATAAGGCATTTGATGCCGCTTCTTGTATTGGATGTGCAGCATGTGTTGCAACATGCAAGAACTCATCTGCAATGCTTTTTGTTGCTGCTAAGGTTTCTCAATATTCATATTTGCCTCAAGGTCAAGTGGAGGCAAGTGAAAGGGTAGTAAATATGGTTGAGCAAATGGATAAAGAAGGATTTGGAAATTGTACAAATACTGGCGCTTGTGAGGTAGAGTGTCCAAAAGGAATTTCATTGGAATATATTGCGCGAATGAACAGAGAATACTTAAAAGCCTCATTATTTAAGGACAAAAAGTAATTAAATCTTTTTTATATAATCTGTAAAAGTGAATTCTAATCTAGAAATATCAATTTTTCAAATTGATTTAGCTTATAAAGACAAGTCAAAAAATTATAATACTATTGATTTATTGTCTGAAAAAATTAATAAAACAGACATAATTCTTCTTCCAGAGATGTTTAACACTTCATTTGTTCCGTCTGATATCAGCTTAGCTGAAAAAATGGATGGACCAAGCATTAAATGGATGAAATCGTTATCTAAAAGAAAAAATGCATCAGTTGTAGCAACATTAATGATTGAGGAAAATGATCAGTTTTTTAATAGATTGGTATGGGTTAGTAAATATGGAGAAATCTATACATATGATAAATGTCATCTATTTTCTTTAGCAAAAGAAGACTATACTTTAACAAAAGGAACAAGTAAAATTATTATTAGTGAAAATGGCTGGAATATTTGCCCGCTAATTTGTTACGACATAAGGTTTCCAGTTTTTTGTAGAAATCAGGATGATTATGATCTTTTAATTTTTTTATCCAGTTGGCCAGAAAAAAGGATCAATGCTTGGGACACGCTATTAAAGGCAAGGGCGATAGAAAATCAGTGCTTTACAATTGGAGTAAATCGGGTTGGAGAAGACCCATCAGGAATTTTATTTCCAGGACATTCTCTTGCTTTTGATAGTTTTGGAAATAGAATAGTAGATTTTTCTAATAAGAAAAATACGATTAAAAATGTGATTTTGTCAAAAGACAAACTTATGCTTCAGAGACGACAGATGAATTTTTTAAAAGATAGAGATTTGTTTACAATCAATTAATAAAACAGTCTAGCTCAAACGACCAGTTTTCTCTAAGATTAATAAGCTCCTTATATATATAAACCTTTTCTGGTAGTTTTTTTGTTATATGATTTCCTGGGTCCCAGGTGTTATTTTTATTATCATCAACTATTATTTTAAGTTCATATATTCCTGGCTCAACATGTTCTATTATATATGGTCCAGTATTAAAAATTGAATCCTTGATTAACACTTTATCTTTATACATTTCGAATATTATACTTTTTTCTAATTCACAGTTAACAATTATTTTAGTATTGTTTTTTATTATTTTATTTGCAACTGAGTCATTTTTTTGATCTTTTGAATAAAGTGGGTCATATAAATATAAAACACATTCACTTGTGTCTTGCGCTGTTATTTCAGAATTATAAAATCCAATTAGGTCTTGATCATGATACTTGTAGTCTAATCCAGTAATACAATAAATATTATAATTTTTATTATTTATATTGTTTAGCGTAAAACTTCCATTTTCATTTGTTTTGGTGACATACTTTGGTTTTGTTTCAAAGCTTAGCGAATCATTAATATTAGATTCGTGTAAAAAAACCTTAACATTCGATTTAGGCTTAAGCGTTAATGCATCCAAAACCTTTCCAGTTATAAATAGACTGTCCAAAATACCTCCAGTTGAGAAAGAGAAGCTAAGCCCATCTAAAACATTACCTTCATTAATATCTTTAATGCATTTATTTAGATCAATACTATAAGTTGTATTTTCTTTGAGCTGATTTTCTAGTTTGATCTTAAGGGTTTTATTTTTAACCTTATATTTAATAGGTTTTTCAGTTAGTGGCGAAATATTAAAATGATCTGCCCACTTATT
>CAZJXE010000202.1:0-2142 GCA_964549835.1 uncultured Weeksellaceae bacterium | reverse complement strand
ATCCAATTACAGGCCAATTATATGGATGAGAAGGTGGATAAAGATTCTGGCCTAGTATTTCATAACTCATTCCATATTGTCTGCTCATCTGTACTTGATATTTTTCTTCCTTTACAACATCTCTTTGATTTTCAAATTTCTTTGGAGTTACAGCATCAAGAAAAAATCCCATTCTGTCAGATTCTAACCATAGTGCAGTTTCTAGATAATTAGCAGGAACCGTTTGAAAATATACTGTTCTATCAGATGAAGTATTTCCATTCATATTACCACCGGCATTATTAATAATTTCAAAATGTTTTTCATCGGGAACATTTTCTGAACCTTGAAACATCATGTGTTCAAAAAGGTGAGCAAATCCAGATTTACCTGCTGTTTCTCTATTTGAACCCACGTGATAAGTAACATGAACATGTACCAAAGGGTCTGACTTATCTTCATGTATTAGAACTTTTAAGCCATTAGATAGTTCCCATTTTTCATAAGAAATATCAATAGGATTAGTACTAGCACTTTTTAATAGAACTGGTTGATTTTCATTGTTAGAAAATAAAGAAAAATTGAAAATTAATAGTAAAGTTAGAAATGTATATAGTTTAGACATTGTAATATATTTTGAAAAGTCAACAAAAATATATTAAAAAAAACTAATTTTCTAGTGAAGATGTAAATAAATTATAAAATTATTGAAATTTATAAATCAGAGAATAAATTTGGAGGTTCTTCATCGTCATTTTCTTCGCTATTTTCGTCAATTATTTCATTATTTTTTTCCTCTGAAATTTCGTCATTAGCTTGATTATCGTTTTCAGATTGAGTTTCAGAATTAGTATCTTGAATTAAATTTTCATTTTCTTCATTATTATCAACTAAATCATCTTCTAGATCATCAGATTCAAATTTAGAAACTTTAGCAACTGAAGCAATAGAATCTTCATCTCTTAATCTTATTAATTTTACTCCTTGAGTAGCTCTTCCCATTACTCTAAGAGTATCAACACCAATTCTAATTGTTATTCCTGATTTATTTATTACCATTAAATCTTCTTGATCAGTAACATTTTTAAGAGCAATTAATTTACCAGTTTTTTCAGTTACATTAATAGTTTTAACACCTTTTCCTCCCCTATTTGTTATTCTATAATCTTCAACTGCAGATCGTTTACCATATCCATTTTCAGCAACAACTAATACAGTAGATTCTTGATCTTCAATACAAATCATACCAACAACTTCATCATTTTCATCAGCAAGTCTAATTCCTCTAACTCCTGAAGCTGTTCTTCCCATAGATCTAACTTTTTCTTCTTCAAAATGAATAGCTTTTCCAGATTTAACTGCCATCATAACATGAGAATTACCAGTTGTCATTTTAGCTTCTAAAAGTTGATCTCCCTCTCTAATAGTAATTGCATTAATTCCATTAGTTCTTGGTCTAGAATAAGCCTCTAAAGAAGTCTTTTTAACAACACCTTTTTTAGTACACATCATTATATAATGAGAATTTATATATTCCTCATCTTTTAAATCTTTGGTGTTTATGTATGCCATTACCTTATCTTCTTTAGGTAAATTAATAATGTTTTGAATAGCTCTTCCTTTAGAAACTTTGCTTCCTTCAGGGATTTCATAAACTTTTAACCAGAAACATCTACCTTGTTGTGTAAAGAAAAGCATATAATCATGGTTATTTGCCATTACCATTTCTTCAACAAAATCTTCATCTCTTGTGGTAGCACCTTTAGAACCAACTCCTCCTCTACCTTGTGATTTATATTCAGAAAGAGTTGTTCTCTTTATGTATCCTAAATGTGAAATAGTAATTAAAACTTCATCATTTGGAATCATATCTTCAATACTAACTTCAGATGATGAGAATTCAATATTAGATCTTCTTTCATCACCAAATTTTTCTTTAACTTCTTGTAAATCATCAACTAACAAAGAGTACCTTAAGTCTTCATTTGACAATATTTCTTTAAGACTTTCTATTTTCTTCATAATCTCTGCATGTTCATCCTTTATCTTATCCATTTCAAGACCTGTTAACTTTTGTAGTCTTAAATCAAGTATAGCTTTAGCTTGAACCTCTGAAAGATCAAAATTTGAAATCAAACCGTTTCTTGCATCTTCTGGAGTTCT
>CAZJXE010000201.1:0-2149 GCA_964549835.1 uncultured Weeksellaceae bacterium | reverse complement strand
TAGGAGGGGGGGTAACCGCCTCAAATCATAATTATCAAGGGGATAGTATACAAATAGGATATTTTGATGCAACCAATACTAGCTTGGGAATAAATACTGGAATTGTTATGGCAACTGGAGAAGTTTCTGTTTTGGACCCTCTTTTTACTTCTGCATTTCCTTTTCTTCCAAATACTGTAACTGATCCAGATTTATTAAACGTTGCTAATTCAGTTCCTCCTTTACTTCCTGCTCCTCATACAAATTCATTTACAGTTTCAAGTATTAATGATGTTGCTATTTTGGAATTTGATTTTATTCCTACATCTGATTCTTTAAGCTTTAATTATGTATTTGGTTCTGAAGAGTATTTTGCTTTTGAAAATAGTCAATATAATGATGTTTTTGGGTTTTTTCTATCAGGACCTGGAATAAGTGGTCCTTATTCATCACCATCATATCATCCAAATGGTTCAATTAATTTAGCTATAGTTCCTGGATCTAACCCGCCACTACCAATTACAATATCTTCTGTAAATAGTGTTACTCCAATAAATTCTCAATATTTTGTAGATAACCAAGGCGGATTAGATACAATTGCATATGCTGATGGATATACTACTGTGCTAACTGCTAATGCATTAGTTCAATGTGGCGAAACCTATCATATTCGATTAGCTATTGCAGATGGATCTGATCAAGGTTTGAGTTCTTTTGTTTGGTTGCAAGAGGGTAGTTTTTCATCACCTGTCCTTGAAGTTGTCGATGATTTGGGTCTTGACTCTACAGTTTTGGAAATCCCATGTAACTCTTCTGTAACACTAACAGCCAATGGAGGAGTTGGGGCTACATACGAGTGGTACGATGCAAGTGGAAGTATATTTAGTACAAATAGTGATGTTACTGTAGGAAATGGTGTTTACTGGGTTACAGCCACTTCTTTTGGCTGTCCTGTTATTTCTGATACATTAACTGTTATTTCACAGTCAGCTCCAAATGTTTCTTTAGGAAATGACCAAAATATTTCTTGTAATGCAACAACAATTTTAAATCCAGTAGTAAGTGGGGGTTCAGGATTATATAATTACTCTTGGAGTAATAATTCAAATGATAGTTTAATTAATGTTGGAGGAGGAACCTACTATGTTTTAGTTACTGATAACCAGACGGGATGTTATGGAGAAGATACAATAACTATTTCAGAGGATGGACCTCCAAACACAATTATATCAGGTGGAGGTTCTATTTGCGATGATGGTTCAACAGTTGAAATTGTTTTTACATATGATGGTCTTATACCATGGGATTTACAGTATTTTAATGAAACAGATTCTTTTTTCCAAACTAATCTTCAAACAGCAAACTATAGTATTCTTACCTCATCTCCGGGAAATTATCAAATTTTCAATGTACAAGATTTTAATGATTGTGTTTCTAATTTTTCAGGCACAGCAACTGTCAATTTAAATCAAATGCCTGAGGCAATATTAAGTCCAGACGATTACATTCTTTATACAGGTGATACTTTATATCTTCAATTATCTGAAAATTACTCTTTGTATCAGTGGTTTGATTCTAATAATGATTCAATAAGTACAAAATCAATTTTATCAGTTTATCAAGCGGGAGAATATTATGTTTATGTTGAGGATCAAAATGGATGTTCGGATTACTCTAATAATGTAGTTGTAAATGAAGTTCCAAGAACAGAATTATATGTTCCAAATTCCTTTACTCCTAATTCAGATTGGCACAATGAGGTGTTTGTTATTTACGGAGAAAACATAAAGCAATATTCAATGAAAATTTTTGATAGATGGGGTGATTTGCTTTTTGAAAGTGATGATATTCAAAAGCATTGGGACGGTTATTATAATGGAAAAAAAGTTGAGGAAAATAGGTATTTATATCACATTGAGATTTTAGGTGAAGATGATATAGAATTTACTAAAAGTGGCATTATAAATGTAATTTACTAGAATGAAAAAAATACTAATCTTTTTATTTTTTCCATATTTTCTGTTTTCTCAAACAACTGATTGGGTAAAATCTTTTGGTGGTACAGAATCAGACAAAGGTATTAGTATTGGAACAGACTCTCTAGGATTTATTTACATCAGTGGCTATTATAATACTGCTGCTGATTTTGATCAAATAACTTTAACAAACC
>CAZJXE010000200.1:0-2157 GCA_964549835.1 uncultured Weeksellaceae bacterium | reverse complement strand
AATTTAGTTAGAAAACATCAATTCGGAAAATCGCATGCACAATTTGAAAAATCATATTTTAATAAAAATCATGACCATTTAATATGTACTAATTGTGATAAAGTTATTGAATTCTGTGATCCAAGATTACAAGGTATTATGAACTTTATTGAAAATGATATGAAATTTAAAATTTCAAGACATTCACTGAATTTTTACGGTCAATGTATTGACGAAAAAAACTGTTTAAAAAATTAATTTATGTCAAAAGTTGATGTTCTGTTAGGTCTTCAGTGGGGAGATGAAGGAAAGGGAAAGATTGTAGATGTGTTAACAAACAACTACGATATAATTGCTCGTTTTCAGGGAGGGCCCAATGCCGGTCACACCCTTGAATTTGATGGCATTAAACATGTTTTACATACTATACCTTCGGGTATTTTTCATAAAGGAATTATTAACCTCATTGGAAATGGAGTTGTTGTTGATCCCGTAATTTTTGAAAAAGAAATAAATTCAATAAATGAATTAGGACTTGAAATTTCAGAACTCCTGATCTCTAAAAAAGCTCATTTAATTCTACCAACTCATAAATTGTTAGATGCTGCTTCAGAGAGAGCAAAAGGAAAAAATAAAATTGGATCAACACTAAAAGGTATTGGGCCAACATACATGGATAAAACTGGAAGAAATGGCCTGAGAGTTGGTGATATAAGTTCTGATGAATTTATAAATAAGTACAACAAATTAAAAAATAAACACCTTCAGCTATTAAAGTTTTATGATTTTGAATATGATTTGGATGAATTAGAAAATGAATGGATGAATAGCTTAAAAACCATTAATAAATTCAAACATATTGATAGTGAACATTATATACATAAATGTATTAGTGAAGGTAAAAAAATATTAGCTGAAGGAGCCCAGGGAACATTGTTAGATATAGATTTTGGGTCTTATCCTTTTGTAACATCATCTAATACTATAACTGCTGGAGCATGTACTGGTTTAGGAGTTGCACCTAATCAAATTTGTGATGTTTTTGGAATCTTTAAAGCCTACTGTACTAGAGTTGGTAGTGGCCCATTCCCTACTGAATTAAACGATGAAATTGGAGAACATCTTGGAAGAGTTGGAAATGAATTTGGTGCTACAACTGGAAGAGCTAGAAGATGTGGATGGATTGATCTACCTGCATTAAAATATGCTATTAATATAAATGGAGTTACACAACTTATGATGATGAAATCTGATGTTCTTTCAGGCATTGAAAAAATTAAAGTTTGTACTCATTATCTTAATAGCAAAAATGAAGAGATTGATTATTTGCCATTTGAAGACAATGAAACTCTTAAACCTGTTTATGAAGAGGTAAATGGTTGGGAAAAAAACTTAATGGAATTAAATGATTTGAGTGAAGCTCCAAAAGAGGTTCATGATTACATAAAATATTTAGAAGAAAAACTTAATATTCCAATAAAAATAATCTCTGTAGGTCCAGATAGAAAACAAACATTTTTCAGATAAACTTGAAAAAAACAACTTTAATAATTTTTACTTTTCTTATAAATTTTCTTTTAACTGCTCAAGAAAAGAAAAAGATTGATATAAAAAATGCGGATTTCACATATATAAATAATGATAAACACCCAGATTACTGGAGGTTAATAGGCGACGTAAATATTTATCATAACAAAACAGATATGTTTTGTGACTCAGCACATTATTACTCTGAAAAAGAGAAAATAATTGCATTCAAAAATGTAAAGATAACCAAAGGAGATTCTATTAACTTATATGGTGAAAAACTTAATTATGATGGTGAAAAAAGTATTGCTGTAATTTCAAAAAATGTAGTATTTAAAAACAGTAATAGTAATCTTAAATCTAATCAATTAACTTATAACATTAATGAGGAAAAGATCTTTTATGTTACAAGAAGCTCAATTGTAAAAAATGAAAAAAATATTTCATCAAATGAAGGAGTTTTTTTTGTAGAAGAGAATAAATATGAATTTCGTGATTCTGTAATATTAAAATCAGAAAAATATTCCGTAAAAACAGATAATCTAATTTTCCTTGAAGATGAAAACTTAAATTATTTAATTGGTCCTAGTAAAATATTTTTTGATGACAAAACTATATATTGTGAAGAAGGAAATTTATACAATGATAAAG
>CAZJXE010000199.1:0-2159 GCA_964549835.1 uncultured Weeksellaceae bacterium | reverse complement strand
TATAAAAGTTTTGAAAATGGATTGCCTGTAAGTTCTGAAGTTATTGATGTAGATACAACAGCGTGGGGAAGAGTCCCTACTAATTTTTCAATTGTTGAAGCATTTGATAATGATCCGCTTTCAAGAGAGTTTCAGGATGTTGGTCTTGATGGCTTAAATAACAATGATGAAAGATTATTTTTTGAATCAAATTATATTCAGCAATTAGAATCTATTTATGGAACAAATTCAATAGCATACCAAAACGCAATAGCTGACCCTTCTGGAGATGATTTTCATTATTTTAGAGGAACAGATTTTGATAATCTGTCTACTGAAATTTTAAATAGATATAAAGATTTTAATAATACAGATGGGAATTCATCTACTACTGAACAGTCACCAGAAAACTACCCTACATCTGCTTCAACTCAACCTAATTCTGAGGATATAAATAGAGATAATACTTTAAGTGAAACAGAAAGTTATTTTCAGTACAAGCTTAGGTTATTTCCAGGTATGGATGTTGGAGATAGTTATATTTCAGATGTTCTTGAAACAAGCGTTAAAACTGAGAATGGGAATCAAAGAAATATAAAATGGTATCAATTTAGAGTACCTATTTATCAACCTGATAAAGTTGTTGGAGGAATACAAGATTTTAAATCAATTCGATTTATAAGAATGAATTTTACAAATTTTATTCAACCAATAGTATGCCGTTTTGCAACTTTCGATTTAGTTAGAGGTGAATGGAGGCGATATAATTTTGATCTAACTGAGCCAGGAGAATATATACCAATTGATGATCAACAAGAAACAACTTTCGATGTTTCAGCGGTCAATATTGAAGAAAATGGAAATAGATCACCAATTAATTATGTTCTCCCTCCAGGTATTGAACAAGAAATTGATAATACTACTACTACTTTAAGGCAGCAAAATGAACAGTCACTTGTGTTAAAAATTTGTGATTTAAAAGATGGTGATTCCAGAGCTGCATATAAAAAATCAGATTTAGATGTAAGAGCATATAAAAGAATTAAAATGTTTGTTCACGCTGAAGGGGAAGAGGATGATTTAAAAGAAGGAGACCTATCATGTTTTATTAGATTAGGAACTGATTTTACTTCAAATTTTTATGAATATGAAATCAGTCTAAAACCAACTCCTCATTTTGCAACATCTCCTAATGAAATTTGGCCATCATCTAATGAGATTGACATTGCTTTTGAGATTTTTCAATTAGCTAAACAGGAGAGAAACTTTAACAATGCTGATGTATCAACACCATATATCAAATACGACTCTGGAGGAAAAATTACAGTTGTTGGAAATCCTAATTTGTCTCAAGTAAAGACTATAATGATAGGTGTTAGAAATCCTAAAAAAACTTCATTTAATAGTAATGATGATGGCTTATCAAAATGTGGTCAAATTTGGGTAAATGAACTTAGATTAACAGATTTTGATGAATATGGAGGATGGGCAGCAAACGGAAGGTTGACCGCTAGAATTGCTGATGTTGGTAATGTTACAATTTCAGGTAATATGAGTACTGTTGGTTTTGGAAGTATCGAAAAGAAGGTGAATGAGAGACAAAAATATAATGCTTATCAATATGATTTATCATCAACTTTTGATTTAGGAAAGTTTTTCCCAGAAAATAAAGGGGTAAAAATACCAATGTATATAGGCAGATCTGAGTCAATTAGAAATCCACAATATAACCCTTTAGATCCTGATATTTTATTAAGTACATCATTAGAAACTTTATCCAGTAAAGAGGAAAAAGATTCTTTAAAACATATAGCTCAAGATTATATAAAAAGAAATAGTATCAATTTTACTAATATTAGAAAAACAAGAACAGTAAAAAAGGGTGAAGAGCAAAGAAAAAGTAGATTATACGATATAGAGAACTTTACAGTTTCGTATTCAAAAAATGAAACTTTCATAAGAAATATAAATACTGAATATAATAGAACGGTTAATTACAGAGGATCAATAACATATAATTATAATACTCAGCCAAAAAATATAAAGCCATTTTCAAAATTTAATTTTGGAACATCTCCTTATATGAGGTTTATTAAGGATTTTAATTTTAATAATATGCCAAAATCTTTTTCATATAGAACAGAGATAGATAGAAATTACAATGAGGTTAAATTGAGGAA
>CAZJXE010000198.1:0-2186 GCA_964549835.1 uncultured Weeksellaceae bacterium | reverse complement strand
AAATACTTGATATGATAAAAAGTTCCTTGAGTTTTACCACTATTTAAGACAAGAATATCTTTATTTTTTTCAGAATTACATGAAAAACATAAAGTAAATAAAAGCAAAAAATTAAAATATCTATTAAAAAACATCAAATTATATTAAAAAATAAAAATTAACGAATAAGATAAATAGAACCGGTATTCCGATGCTTCCACCCTTCAAAGTCTTGAAAATAAATTTCAAAAATATAGGTTCCAAGTGGTAACTTCTTTCCTGTTTTATAATGAAGTCCATCCCATCCATTTCCATCAGACATGCATTTTAAATCTAAAATATTATTAGTTGAATAAACTAAATCAGAATTTCTAGAAAAAATATTTAGATAAAACGTTTCTTCGATTATTCCATTGTAAGAGAGACAGAAAAAATCATTTATACCATTATTATCCGGGGTAAAACTATTTGGAAGATAAATCCAAAACTCATCTTCAATCCAAATTTGTTTGAATACAGTATCAGAACAACCATTATTATCAATAATAATTAATTCTACTTGAATAATTCCTGATGAATCTTCGTATGTATGAATTGGATTGATTGAATTACTATAGTTTTTATCTCCAAAATCCCAATTCCACGATACTATATTGCCTGTAGATTCATCATTAAATCTAACTGTTGTATATAAAGTATTCAAAGTATCTTCAGATGTAGAAAAATTAGCATTTGGAGGATCTGCGATTGTAACGTATGATGAGCCAGAAATTGATCCGGATGAATTAGCATCATTAAAAGATGTTAATGTATATATTCCTTCATCTTTAGTAAAGATAGTATAAGGATTATCAATAGTTGTAATTGAAGGTTGATTAATTCCATTTAAACTATATGTAAAAGTATAAGGAGGAGTTCCTGCATCAAAATATACTTTGACTTCAGCATTTTCATTAGTATTAGAACAAATTGTATCATCTCCAGCAATAAAAGATGTAAGAGGTGGTTTAACTTTTGTTTTTAAAATACAAGAATCTCCACTTATTGCGGTAAATGTTGTTGAAATTGAATTTAATGATACAGTATTTGTATTTAAGTGCCAATAATCAAAAAGCCAATTTGGATCTATTTGAGCAGAGATATTAACAACATCTCCCGAAATATATTCTTTTTCAAATGGTAGAGCTAACACTTGACCATCAACACTAACTATTGCTGATCCTACATTATTAATATCAAATATTATTTTTACACCGAGCTTCCTTTCAATTATAGAGTCCACAAATAGAGTGTCACAACCATCAATTTCAAAGGAAGATTGAATAAAAATTCCTGTATCAAGGGGGTTATATACTACTTCACTATAAAAGACAGTATCAGTTGTATTGTTATAAGTAAAACTTCCTGGTGTCATACTCATTTTCCAAACAAAAATATCTTTCCTTCTATTTGTAGCATCTAATAAAATACCATCAAAATCAGCAACATCTTCATAAAATCCTACTGCATACACATTACCAAAACCATCTGGACAAATAGCATTTGCCCTATCATCATCATCGGTTTCAGATCCAGCTAATTTACCCCAAACCCAGTCTCCTGTATTTGTTGAGCCATCCAATTGAGCGACCCAAGTAGACATTGTTGTATCTCCGGGAATTTGAGAAGTAATAGTTAAATTATCATTAAATTTCAATGAATCTCCTGCAGTCCCACAAAGAAAAACCTGTTTATTTTTATCAACTGACATTTGATATGGTTTATCAGTAGATGAGCTTCTTGATCTTTTAGCCCATTTCCATTGCCCTTGATTATTCATTTTTGCTATAAATACATCTCTCTTTTGTTTGTGACTTAATGTATCAGAACCATTAGAGGCATTAGCGCCAGGAAATACCATTGGATTTCGATATTCTCCTGTAATATATATATCATCACATATATCAATTGCAATACTGTTTGCCCTATCTGTTTTATTACTTCCTATTCCTTCTGCCCATAACCAATTTCCTTCTTTATCCATTTTAAAAACAAAAGCATCCCACTCTCCATTTGAAGTTAAAGTAAAAGGACCATAATCTGCTACTTGATTTGGGCCTCTATTTTGGAAGCCTCCTACAACATATATATTTGAAAATTTATCAATAGCAAGTCTATTATCTCTTGAGCCTCTTTGATCTTTAATTCCATCAAATTTATCTACCCAT
>CAZJXE010000197.1:0-2209 GCA_964549835.1 uncultured Weeksellaceae bacterium | reverse complement strand
AGAGCTTCAAATTTGTTTTTGGCTGAAATAAACTTAATTTCTGTAAAATCTGATATTTTTTTTGCAACTAATTTTGAATATCCTTTTGGTGTATTTAAGCCTGTTCCCACCGCTGTCCCCCCAATGGCTAATTCACTTAAATGAGGTAAAGTGTTCTCTAAAGCTTTGATTCCAAATTCTAATTGTGCTATGTAACCGGAAAATTCTTGTCCTAATGTTAATGGAGTAGCATCCATAAGATGAGTCCTTCCAATTTTCACTACATCTGAAAAAGATTTAGCTTTTTTTTCAAATTCTTTTTTAAGATTTAGTAATGCAGGTATTGTTTTTTCTTTAATAGTTTTTAAAGCTGCTATGTGCATAGCAGTTGGAAAAGTGTCGTTTGAACTTTGAGATTTATTTACATCATCATTAGGATGAATAAACTTATTTGAGTCATTTATTTTCCCCCCATTTTTTAAATGAGCAATATTGGCTACAACCTCATTAATGTTCATATTTGATTGAGTTCCACTTCCAGTTTGCCAAATTACTAAAGGGAATTGATCATCATGTTGTTTGTTAATAATTTCATCACAAGCACTCGAGATAGCATCTTTTTTTTCTTTTGAAAGTATACCAAGTTCAAAATTTGTATGTGCTGCAGCTTTTTTTAATACTGCAAATGCATATATAATATCAATAGGCATACTAGAATCAGATCCAATTTTGAAATTATTTCTACTTCTCTCAGTTTGTGCCCCCCAAAGTTTTTCAAATGGCACACTTACTTCACCCATAGTATCTTTTTCAATTCTATATTTCATATTAAATAATTTTGTTTGTTTAATTAGTTGTTGTTATTTTGTTTAAAATAATATTTATGAAATTTCTTGGTTTTTTAGCATTCTTGTTTGTTTTTTTAATGGCCTTTTGGTGTCTATTCTTTTTGGCAAGTGTTATCCCTTATTTTATATATGTATGGATAAGGGAAGGAAGACTTGAAGAAGATCAAATTCCCAACTAGCCTTAACAAATTTAGTATTATTTTTTTATCCAAATTTAATTAAGTAAGCCTTTATAAATTCATTAATTTCTCCATTTAATACATTGCTTGGGTTTGAAGACTCGTAATTTGTTCTTAAATCCTTAACTAATTTATAGGGATGTAGAACATAGTTTCTTATTTGTGATCCCCACTCAATTTTCTTTTTTTCACCTTCAATCTTTTGCTTTTCTTTTTCTTTTTTTTCTACCTCAATTTGATAGAGTTGAGATTTTAGAAGCTTGATTGCTTTATCTTTATTATCAAGTTGAGATCGAGTCTCAGAATTTTCTATTACTATTCCAGTTGGAATATGTTTTAATCTTACAGCAGTTTCTACTTTATTTACACCCTGCCCTCCTGCACCACCTGATCTAAAAGTATCCCAACTTATTTCTGAAGGATTAATGTTGATATCAATATTATCATTTACAAGTGGATAAATAAATACAGAAGCAAATGTAGTATGTCTTTTTGCATTTGAATCATATGGAGAAATTCTTACAAGTCTATGCACACCGTTTTCTCCTTTTAAATGGCCATAGCTATAATCTCCTTCGAATTCAAGAGTTACAGATTTAATTCCAACAGGTTCTGCTTTTTGCAAATCAATTTGTGAAACTTTGTATCCATTTTTCTCTCCCCACATAATATACATCCTCATTAACATTTCTGCCCAGTCTTGACCTTCAGTTCCTCCAGCACCTGGATTAATTGTCATAATCCCATTTAGTGAATCATCCTTAGAACTTAACATTTTTTTGAATTCTAAATCTTCTAATGTTTTGATAGTTTCATCATATTTAGAATTAATTTCTTTTTCATCAGCATTAAGTTCTATTAAAATATTTAATTCGTCAAGATTATTAATAATAGTATTAAATGATTTAACCCATTTCTCTAAATCTTTTTTTGTTTTTAATATTTTTTCAGCTTCTTTAGAATTGTCCCAAAAATTATTCTGTAACATTTTTTTCTCAAATATTAATAGTTCTTCCTTTTTGTTATCGATGTCTAAATATTTAGAAAGAAGTTTTAATCTTTTTTTTATTACTATAATCTGATCTCTATTAATCATTTTTATCTTTTATTAAAATTTCTATTTGATTCCATATAAGATTTGATTCAAATCCTTTTTGATAAAGGTATCTCGCAATTTTTGATTTTTTTTTAAAAAGATCTATT
>CAZJXE010000196.1:0-2221 GCA_964549835.1 uncultured Weeksellaceae bacterium | reverse complement strand
TTTTTTTTATTGATAACATATAATCTGCCTTTTCTTTTGACAATCTTACATTCATCACTTCTTTTTTTTACTGACGCTCTTACTTTCATATTATTATTTTTTAGTATCTGTAAGTTATTCTAGCTTTTGTTAAATCATAAGGAGACATTTCCAATTTCACCTTATCACCTGGCAATAGCTTAATATAAAACTTTCTCATTTTTCCTGAAATATGAGCAGTTACAATATGTTCATTTTCAAGTTCAACTCTAAACATTGCATTAGACAATGCTTGAATAATTGTACCATCTAATTCTATATTTGCTTGTTTAGCCATTCTTTTTTAATATTTTTTCAATTTCTTTAAAACTTGACAAAATTTCAGCTTCACCTTCTCGAACCACAATAGTGTGTTCAAAATGTGCAGATGGTTTTTTGTCAATTGTTGTTATAGTCCATCCATCACTATGTTGCATTATATCTCTTTTTCCCATATTTATCATTGGTTCAATAGCAATAACTAATCCTTTCTTTAATTTAATTCCTGATCCTTTTCTACCATAATTTGGAACTTCAGGGCTTTCGTGTAAACTTCTTCCTAATCCATGACCAACCATTTCTCTTACTACTCCAAAATTATTTTTTTCAGCATGTTCTTGGATAGCATTACCAATATCTCCAATTCTATTTCCTGAAACAGCACTTTCTATACCTTTATATAATGATTCTTTAGTTACTTCTAAAAGCATTTTAACTTCTTCTTTAACTTCACCAACTTCATAAGTATATGCAGAATCTCCATAAAAACCGTTCATTAAGACACCACAATCAATAGATAAAATAGTTCCTTCAATAATGGGATTTTTATTAGGAATCCCATGTACTACAACATCATTTGGTGATGCGCATAATGTGCATGGAAAACCATTATAACCTTTAAACGCAGGTTCACCTCCATTATCTCTAATGAATTCTTCAGCAATTTTATCTAATGCTAAAGAAGAAACTCCAGGTTTTATGTACCTAGCTATCTCAGCATGAGTTTTTGCAACAAGTAAAGAACTTTCTCTAACTAAATTAACTTCTTCTTCTGATTTATAATAAATCATTATAAATGACTACATTATTCTTCCAGAAGATTTTCCTTTAATTCTACCCGACTCCATTAAGCCATCATAATGACGCATTAACAAATGACTTTCAATCTGTTGTAGTGTATCTAAAATAACTCCAACTAAAATTAATAATGATGTCCCACCATAAAACTGAGCAAATTGAATATTTACTCCTCCTTGCATAGCAAAAGCAGGTAAAATAGCTACTATTCCTAAAAACAAAGATCCAGGAAAAGTAATTCTTGACATCACATTATCTAAATAATCAGCAGTGGCTCTACCAGGCTTAATTCCAGGAATGAATCCTCCATTTTTTTTCATATCATCAGCCATCTGATTAGGGTTAACTGTCATTGCAGTATAGAAATAGGTAAATGCAACAATCATAAAGAAAAATAAAACATTATACCATAGACCAGCAAAATCAGTTAAAATTGCTGCTAAACCTTGTAGTGATTCATTTTCAGAAAAACCTACAAGTGTTATTGGAACAAACATAATTGCTTGAGCAAAAATTATCGGCATTACTCCAGCAGCATTTACTTTTAAAGGAATAAACTGACGTACTCCTCCATATTGCTTATTTCCTACAACTCTTTTAGCATATTGAACTGGTATTCTTCTAGTTCCTTGTACAAGAAGAATTGTTACAAGTATTACAAATAATAATAACATCATTTCAACAAGGAAAATTACTAAACCACCTCCAGTACTTCCTAATGCAGAAACAAATTCTTGCATTAAAGACTGAGGAAAACTAGCAATAATTCCAATCATGATTAACAATGATATACCATTTCCTACACCTCTATCAGTAATTTTCTCACCTAGCCACATAACAAACATTGTTCCAGTCACAAGAATAATTATTGAAGATAACCAAAAAATTCCAGCAGGTAATAAAAATGCAGTTTCAGGAAGTGTTGCCTGTAAGTTTGCAATATAACCTGGGGCCTGACCACCTGTAATAAGAATAGTTAGGTATCTAGTTATATTATTAATCTTTCTTCTACCGCTTTCACCTTCTTTTTGTAATTTCTGAAAATAAGGAACTGCCATTCCAAGTAATTGAATAACAATTGATGCAGAAATATATGGCATAATACCTAAAGCAAAAATAGATGCCT
>CAZJXE010000195.1:0-2254 GCA_964549835.1 uncultured Weeksellaceae bacterium | reverse complement strand
CGATGCTAGAAGGAATAACATCACTATTAATGCTTTGATCCTTACCTCCCTGTTGGGAAACGCTTACACATGCTGATGAACAAATTGCCAATAATGATAGTATTTTTTTCATATGTGAAATTTTACACTAAAGCGATTTATATATAACATATTAATCCATTAGCAAGAATTAAAAAATAGAAATATATAAAATATATAATTATTTCATTTTTGCTCTACCTATATTCACGATTGTAAGTAGATGAGTTAGTGAATTTCATTGATTACTTAGAACAAAACGGATTGCCAAGAGGGTTATTTCTTTCTTATAAAAAGGATAATGCTGAGTCCTTGTACCGCTAGCGACTACGACACTTCACTCGGATTACTTAAGAAATCTACCCACAACTTGAAGAACATTATGAGAATGCATTTTCAGTCTGGGCAAGAGAATAAGAAATTATTTCTTAATTAATTATTTTGAAAGGGACTCGCTCATTGTATCAATGATCTGACCAAATAAAATCATGAATTGTTTTGCATCAAAGTCACCTTTTTGTACAACTGACATATCTGGCCAAGCAGGCGGAGAAAAAATATGCTTCTTATTAGCACTTAGAAAAAATCTATTAAATTTCAAATTGTTTGCATCATTTAAATTATCAATTCTTTTGATTGTATGATTTTCATCAAGTATTAGATCCATAGATTTAATATTAAAATTTTCCCAATCGAAAACACTAAATTTAATTTTAATATTTTCCTCATCGATTACACTTGGAGTAATCTGAAATGATGTTGACCGGGCTGTATAGTCATAAATTTCATGTACGCCATGAACAGTAGAAAGATAAGGTGACCCAAATAATTTAAACGAGCTACTAGATAAACTCGAAATATTTGTGCTTAATTGGAAACCCATCAAAAAATTAAAACCACCATCCCTGGTTCTATCTAAATTAATTGAAGGAACAGGGTAAACTGCAGTTCCATTATAAGCCCAAATTGACTTTTCTGAATTTATATAAATCATCGTATTATCGTCTTTTACTTGAAAAGCAATTATTAATTCCTGATTGTCTACCAAGTGTAATTCGACATAATTTTCAGTTAAATTAATCGCAATATACATATTACTATTAGACTGCATATTAGGATCTAAAAGTGAAATATCTGCTTCAAGAACAAGCTCCCCGCTCAAAAAATTATTTGAAAATTTAGGCAATAATTCTCCTAGATTTTTTTTATTTTCATTAAAATTATTAATATGAAATATATAATCTTTAATAAATGTTTCCTGTTCTTTACTTGCCGCCAAATCCATAGCTTTTTTTAATGTTTCAATAGCATTTGCATCTTGCTTAAGCCCAAAGAAGGCTAGGGCTTTCAATGTGATAATATTTAATACGCCTTGGTTTTCCTCAGGCAAGTGTTTGATATCTCTCAATATTTTTTCAAAATTCTTGCGTTTATAATGCTCTCCTAAACGTGAGATTATAATCTCAGGTTGAGACTGTTCAGCCTCTGTTAAATAATCAAAGTATAAATTTGCAGCATAATCCCCTAAATCTGTACCCAATTTGTCAAACGATGAATACTTTTCATAAGGTGATTTTTCAGAAAATAATATTTTGCTAACGATTAAATTTGAATTTTCTTTTTCAACATAGTTATTGATGAGACGAGTACAAAATGTACTAAGTTCTTCATCTTTAACTAAACTTGCATGAGCGAACATCAATATTGGAAACTCAATTGTATCTCCCATAACCTCACCTTTGAACTTCTGAAATCCAAATCGAATTAATTTACAGAGTGGCTTAACTTTATCTTTATCAGAAGAGTCAATTACAGCTGAAATATCCTTTATTAAATCTCTGATACCTGAGGCATCCTGAACAGACGAAAGATATTGGCTGCTATAAAAAGAAGGATGCCCCTCAATAAATAGCAGTGCCTTACCCTTTTTAATAAAATCAACATTAGAATTATCTAGGGCAGCTAGATAAAAATCATAACATATTCTAGGTATGTATTTTGACTCAGGATTTTCATTAATAAATTTATAAACTGAATCAAAATATTTTCCCGGATCTTTCTTAATGTTGTACTCCTCTAAAAAAGGGATACTAATTTTTTCTGTTGATAAATTATTTGTGTTTGTCGATTCCTGTGCAAATAAATTAAGTGTAAGATTAAACAGTGTGAAAATTTTAACTATAATTAATGATCTCATTTTTATAAAATTATAATTATATAAAAAAAATTTACAAGT
>CAZJXE010000194.1:0-2321 GCA_964549835.1 uncultured Weeksellaceae bacterium | reverse complement strand
ATCAAAAATAAAATTTAACATTTCCATAATTATATAGTGTTTAATTTGTTATACACCAAAATTACACAAATTATATGCCAAATTGTTAAGAAAATCTTAATTTTTTTTAGAATTGTTCAATAAAAAAGGGACCCTAATGGATCCCTTTTTATATTTTTTAACCTGTAAAGAGTTAAAATTATTTGTTTCTGAAAGGTAAATAAGGGTTTTTAATAAAATTAAAGAAAGTACTTAAAATACCCCAGAAAAACTTATAAAATGCTAATGTTAGGTATAATTGAGCCAAAATAATAGCAACATTTACAAACTGCCAAGCAGCACCAATCAATCCACCCAGATAACCAGACTCAGATGTAGTATATCCACTCCAACTCATAAAGTCTGTGATTAATCCACCAACAAATTCAAGACCTAATAGCCCCATCAATGCAGTCATTGCATCTGTTGGTACAGAGTACCAATAATCGAAGTTAGTAGTCCAATCTGTGTTTGCAGCACCTGACATATCAAGCCAACCATTAGTTACAGCCGAAACACCTGCAGCTAAAGCTCCGAATAAAGCTACCAATGCTAAAATATGACCTAAAGCTTTAATAGTTGCCACTGGAATGTCGTGAAATATAAGAGTTACGGTATCACTTTTAGAAGATCCAACTGATTCTCCAGCAGATCTTACAACCTGAGCAATTGGAAAAGCTGCATATGCAAATAAAAGCATACCTAAAAGGCTTCCAACCATTTCTTGAGCACCTTCACCCATTCCACCTGTCCAAAGAATAGAAACAGTAGCGCAAAGTGAATATGCTAATGTTACAAATGCACCAACTCGAAATACTTCGCCAGCCCATTTAGCAAGATTACCCTCAGAATCATCCATACAAGAATTCCAACAATTCATCGGAAGTTTATCATTGACTAACTTTGGAAAGTCAATAATCATGTTTAAATATTTTTCCATAATTTAAAATAGTTTGGTTTATTAATTATCAAATTTACAAAAAAAATACAACTTTATCAATAAATCAATATTTTAAACAGTCAATAATTATAAAATTTTCAAAAAAAATAATAAATTTTTAAAGAGTTAATAAATATAAAATATTGCAAATTATATAATAAATTTGTTTTAATTATCTTTCAAAAATGAAACTATCCTCAATTCCTAATATTAAGTTCTTAGATTCTAATAATTTCTTTCTAATAGCCGGACCATGTGCTATTGAAAGTGAAGAAATGGCATTTAGAATTGCAGAAAAAACTATTGAAATAACCGAAAGATTAGAGATTCCATATATTTTTAAAGGGAGTTTTAAAAAGGCTAATAGGAGTCGACTTGACAGCTTTACAGGAATTGGTGATGAAATAGCATTAAAAATTTTAAGAAAAATTAGAGATCATTTTAATATTCCTGTCATTACAGATATACATAATGAAAATGATGCAAAACTTGCAGCTGAATATGTTGATATTCTTCAAATTCCAGCATTCTTAGTAAGACAAACCGATTTACTCGTTGCTGCAGCTAAAACAAAAAAGACTATTAATCTGAAAAAAGGTCAATTTATGAGTCCTGAAAGTATGCAATTTGCTGTTAATAAAATTGTCAATTCTGGTAATGAAAATGTAATGATAACAGATAGAGGTACAATGTTTGGTTATCAAGATTTGGTTGTTGATTTCAGAGGAATTCCCACTATGAAATCATATGCAACTACTGTTTTAGATGTTACTCATTCATTGCAAAAACCAAACCAAGATTCAGGTGTAACGGGCGGTATACCAGAGATGATAGAAACTATTGCTCGTGCTGGGGTTGTTAGCGGAGTAGATGGATTATTTATTGAAACGCATCATGAACCTTCAAAAGCATTAAGCGATGGGAAAAACATGATTCACCTAGATAATCTTGATAAACTGCTTTCTAAACTAGTTGCTATTAGAAAAACAATTAACTCTTTTTAGAGAATTTTACTACAACTTAACTTTATTAATGATACCATATTTATCAATTAGGTAAACTAGTGCAGTCATTGTTGCAGCACCTAATTCAAGCTCCCTTTTATGAATAGACTCAAAAGTATCATTTTCTGAATGATGATGATCAAAATATCTTTGAGAGTCTGGCTTAAGACCACTCAACACATTATAAGGAGTTTTTAAGGGGCCTATATCTGCTCCACTTCCTCCGAGTTCAAAAAAATGGATTAAATAAGGCTTAAATAATTCTTTCCAACTTTGAATTTGAGCAAAATTACTTTCATCAGTGTCAAAATAAAAACCCCTTGGGGTAAATGCACCAGCATCACTTTCTAAAGCAAAAA
>CAZJXE010000193.1:0-2325 GCA_964549835.1 uncultured Weeksellaceae bacterium | reverse complement strand
TGAAGGAATACCACTTGAAGATAATAGTGTTGGTGTGTTAAATGCAAGTCATGTGATTGAACACTTACGTGATCCAGTCAAAACTATGAGAGAGATACATCGTGTTCTTGCTCATGGTGGTTGGGCAATGATAGAAGTTCCATCAACAGATGGTCGTGGAGCATGGCAAGATCCAACTCATGTAAGTTTCTGGAACGAACATAGTTTCTGGTACTATACTGATATAAACAAAGCACAGTTTATTCGCAACAGTGATATTCGCTTCCAAACTTATCGTCTAGATACTTGGGAGATGCAACCGCATATTCCCTGTGTAACTGCATGGTTAGTTGCTATCAAAGATGAAAAACGTTTACCTGGTATACTTTCAATATGAAAAAAGAATGTAAGATTTGCTTAAATGCAATGGTTGGAAATGAGGAAAGAGTTATCCTCAGAATGCTTGAATCCTCATACAAATATATTGATTACTGGGTGATTCAATGTAATGGATCAGATAAAACTCAAAGTATTATTGAAAAATTTTATAAGAAGAAAAACATACCTGGTTTTACTTATAATCATGAGTGGGATTATCCTGGTGTGAATCGTGATCATACTCTACAGAAAGCATTGAAATCAGATCATGGGTGTGATTGGATATTAAGAATGGATGCTGACGAACAGTTGGAAGTTGATGATGATTTTGATTGGACACCATTGAATGATACCTCAATACAATCATTTAACATGACTGCAATGGGTGCAGGTTCAATTTACTTCAGAACTTGGTTGTGGAACGCAAAGATATCTTGGAAGTTTGAACATGATCGTAGACATGAATGTATCTATATTGATGGGCAAGGTGATAACTTCCAGAGAGAACAACTAGCAAAAGGATTCAGACACATCATTACGAATGATGGAGAGACTTGGGATGACATGAATAAGTTTCTTACTGATGCTCTTGAGATAGAGAAGCAGAAAGTTCCGACAGGAAAACTCCTTGAAGATTCATATCACTTCTGGTACATAGGAAAAAGTTACTATGATTCAACTCTAGGAGATTATCCACTTGGTATGGAACATACAAAAGAGTATGGGAGGAGAGCAATATTTTATTTTGGACAGTATCTGAATTTCAAACATGACTATCAGAAAACAGGAAAGGCAAAAGAGATAGATGAACTAGCATACTTTGCTTTGTATGCAATGGGTGACATGTTTAAACTGTGTGGTAACTATGAAAAGGCACTTGATTGTGGTATGAGAGCAGAAGAGTTTGCCCCACCTAGAAATGAACACATAGTTCTTTTAGCAGAGTGCTACAAAGATTTAAATGATTTAGATTCTATGAAACTACAAACAGATAGATTGATGGATCCAGATCGTAAGTTACCATTCCCTGAGTTCAATTTCCTTTTAAATATGGAACATTATAATGACTCTGGAAAATATTGTGAACAACTACATGAAGTTGCGACTAAAGTATGAAATACATTCCCTCCACCATAAACATAGGGGCGAATAAAACTGTTTGGGTAGTAGATGATTTTTACAAAGATCCACATGCTGTAAGGGAGTTTGCACTCAAACAAAAGTTTTCAGCCAATCCAGAGTATCATAAGGGTATTCGTACAGAGGAACAATTTTTTGTGCCTGGTACAAAAGAATCCTTTGAGAAGATCATGGGTATTAATATAACCAAGTGGGAAGGACATGGAATGAATGGTAGATTCCAATACTGCACAGCAGAGGATGCACTAGTGTATCACTGCGACTATCAAACATGGGCAGCTATGATTTACCTCACTCCAGACGCTCCTTATCAATGTGGAACTAATCTATACGCACATAAGAATGGTATTCGCAACAGTAGACATGGTGACATTGATTCATGCTTCACTGGTGGATATTATGACTCAACAAAATTTGATTTAGTTGATAGTATAGGTAATGTATTCAACCGTTTGTTTATATTCGATGCTCAATCAATTCATGCAGCATCACAATATTTTGGTCAAACTATGACCGATTCAAGACTCTTTCAAATCTTCTTTTTCGATTAATCTAAATAAAATTTTACAACAAGTATGAATAACTTCACGGTTTATAGTAAAGAAGGATGCCCATATTGTGATCAGATAAAACAAGTAATGAAATTAGCGAAACTTCAGCATAGAATTTATGATTTAGGTACAGATTTTACAAGAGAGGGTTTTTATTCTCAGTTTGGATATGGATCAACGTTTCCTCAAGTGGTGGTTGGTGATAAAAATTTAGGTGGTTGCACTGATACTGTTAAGTATCTTCGTGAACAAAGAATTATATGATTGACTTTTTGAT
>CAZJXE010000192.1:0-2327 GCA_964549835.1 uncultured Weeksellaceae bacterium | reverse complement strand
GGTATTTATCCTTATCAATTTTCATACCACTTTTCTTACCTAAACCCCTTACCAAGCTAATATTATCTTTTGAAAGAAGTTGTAAAACAGCTGAATCAGAATTTATTAGATTTTCATAAGTTTTAGTGTTATAATAGATGGCAATCATATAAATTTTTGGATTCATACTTACCGCTGTTACGTATGTACATATGTTCATATTAATATTCCCTAAACTATCTTTAGTCAAAAGACTATACACAGGTTGATTAATAATATTCCAAGGTCTTCTCATTATTTATTTATTTCGAAATATGGAGAATTTTTAAAGCTAAAAATGTGTTTAATTAACGTAAATTTGCACTATGACAAAAATAGGAATTATATTAAGTTTATTTATATTTTCTTATCAGATGATGGCTTTTTCACTTGGTGAAAAAACAAAAACTAATATTACTCTAAAAAATGAATTTGGCATAGCTTATCCAAATGCTAAAATCTTGTTTTCATCGTTGGATACAAATTTTATAATTACAGTTGATAAAAATGGTCAAACTGTATTCAATCTTGATCAAGGGGTAGAGTTTTCTGTGTCGTGTATTGTAGGAGATGAAAAATATGATTTTAATGAAATCATATTTATAAATAGGGATAAAAACATTAGTGAGGTAAATATCGATCTTCAATTTGATTTATACGAATCAATTTTTGAAATCAAAAACTTAAATTTTGTTTCTGGAAAATATGAAATTCAAAAAAAATATTTTAAAGATTTAGAAAATTTAATTTTAATTTTGAATGAACAAAATAAAATAAATATTGAGATTGCAGGACACACTGACAGTATTGGAGATAATAAGACAAATCAAATTCTTTCAGAAAATAGAGCAATTAGTGTGAAAAAATTTTTAGTTAAAAACTCAATCAATCCTAATAGAATTTTCTGTGTCGGTTATGGAGAAAAACAACCTATTGAAAGTAATAAGACCGAAAAAGGCAGAGAAAAGAATAGAAGAATAGAAATTAGAATTTTAAAATAATAATATGAAAAAAATAATCTCAATTATAATGTGCTTTCCATTTATTTTATTTGGACAACAATTAAATTTTGAAAATAGTATAAGTATTAGTAGTGGAGCTGATGGTTTTGGAAGACCTAGAATTGATCTAACTAACGATGGACCCATAATTATTTGGAGAAAGGATAGTACACCAAAGGTTTTAAGAGCTTCAAAATGGAATGGATCATCTTTTAGTCAGCCTTATGATATATGTACTTCAGATGTATTGCCTTCATCTTGGGATGGTCCTGAAATGGCAACCAAGGGAGATACAATATATGTTGTGTTCACCTCAACAGCAACTACTCAAAGTTCAATAATGTTACTTAAATCATTTGATGGAGGAACATCATTTTCAGACACAATAAGAGTATCTGAAAATAACCCTTCACATAAATTTAGGATGGGTAATATAAAAATAGATAATAACGGAAATCCGATTGTTAGTTATATGCAATATTTACTTAATTGGAGTGAACCAAAACAAATTGTAAATAGGTCTACAGATTATGGAAATTCCTTTTTGGGTGGTGTTAATGCCAGCCAATCTGCACCTGGTGAACCATGTGATTGTTGTAAAGCATCTCTTGTTCTTGACAATGATGATATATATCTTTTATTTAGAAATAACAATAGTAATGAAAGAAATAGTTACATATCAAAATCAACTGATGGAGGTTTAACTTTTAATTTAGTGAGTGATCTAGATGACTATGACTGGATAGTAAACGGATGTCCTGCAACAGGTCCATTGGGAATGGTTAACTCTGATTCACTACTTATTGTTAGAAGAAGTGGAGCAACAGGTAATGATGAAATAGTTATCAATAACATAAATAAATTAGATTTAAATTATTCATATACAAGAAATATTGATCCGGTTTTAGGTAAAATTCAAGACTATCCAGATTTAACTTTAAATGGGGACACAATTTTTATTGCTTGGCAAGACAACAGAAACAATATTCCTGATTGCTTTTTAAGTTATTCTACAAATGGAGTAGAAAACTTAAGTTTAGGTATTAAGTTCACTGACAGTTTGATTACGGGTCCTAAGTTAAATCCTGATCTGGTATTTAAAAACGGTTTAATTCATCTTGTCTATAATAATAATGTAGCAAACAGTATTGAATATATAAAAGGATTTTTCGGTCAATTATCTAATGTGCAAGAAACTAGTATTAATAATAGCTTGAATTTTGATTTTGATATACTAGGTAGAAAAAATAATATCCCTTTTAATAAATTAATTATAAAAAAAAAGGCCTACTAATTAGTAGGCCTTTA
>CAZJXE010000191.1:0-2328 GCA_964549835.1 uncultured Weeksellaceae bacterium | reverse complement strand
GGAGGTAGTAATTTAGATTTCTTTTTTGAAGTTATATTTAATGAGGAATTAGGTAGGTTAAATAGTGGAGGATTTCTTATTACTCAACAAGTTGTTCAATATATGTCAGCTCCTTATATTTATAAATATGGTAGTGAACAACTAAAACAAAAATATTTATCTGGCATTATTTCAGGTGATTTAGTTAGTTGCATTGGAATTACTGAACCCGATGCTGGTTCTGATACAAAAAACATTCAAACAAAAGCAGAATTAGTTAATGGTGAGTATGTGATAAATGGATCTAAAACATTTATTACTAATGGAATATATGGAGACTTTGTAGTTCTTGTTGTAAAAACAGATACAAAAGCTGGAACAAAAGGATTAAGTTTGATTTGTGTTGATTTAGACTCACCTGGCATAACTAAAAATAAATTAAATAAGTTAGGTTGGCACTCTTCAGATACTGCTGAACTAGGTTTTGATAATGTAATAGTTCCAAAGGAAAATTTAATTGGAGAAGAGGGTAAAGGGTTTTATTATTTAATGAATGGACTGCAACTTGAAAGACTTTGTTTTTTGCCAAGTTTTGTTGCAACTATGGAATTTGCTATTTCTGAATCACTAAATTATATGTCTCAAAGAAAGGCATTTGGAAAAACAATTGACAAGTTTGAAGTTTTAAGATATAGAGTTTCTCAATTGTCATCCGAACTTGAAGCAATAAAAGCTTTTAGCTATTTCTGCTGTGATTTATTTGACAAACAAATTTATGATGTTAAGTTATGTTCAATGGGAAAGTTACTTGTAACTGAATTACAAGAGAAGATTTCAACTCAATGTTTGCAATTTTTTGGAGGAAACGGATATACAGAAGATTATCCAATGGCAAGAATGTATAGAGATGCAAGAATTGGTACAATTGGAGCTGGGACATCTGAAATAATGAGAGATATTATAGCAAAGATTATTATAGATGATGTGAAATATAAAAAAGCTAAATCAAATTTAGATACAAAAAATAATGATTTAGAAAATAATCATTATTTGTTAAATAAGAATAGTTTATTTGATGGCTCAGAAAGTAAACAAGATTTATTAGCTGTAAAATCTTTGAAAATTGCTGAGGATACATTAAATATTACCATAAAGCACATAAATAGTTCTAATGTGAAAGAACATAATAAAAGTGAATCACAAGCTGTAAGACATCAAATAGCTCAATTAGCATCAGAAATAGAGTGTTCAAAACATTTTGTTTATTCTATCGTTAAAAGTGATAGTAAAGAAAATGTAGAAAAGAAACATTTAATGGCCAGTCTAATTTGTTTGCAAATTATGAATAAAGTAGTTTCAGAGTGTTTTGAAGTATTTGGCTATTATCCAAGTCTTGATCAACATCCATTAGAAAAAACATATCAGAAATCTAAAATGATTCAAATTTCAAACAGTAAAACTGATTTGCTTAATCGTATTTCAAGTCTAATTATCGAAAGAGTTAATTAGCTAGCCTAACATTTTTAAAGCTTAAGAGAACTATTTATAAAAATCTGAAGATAATTGATAACATTTTTCAAATTTTGATGAATTAATATTGATTGATACTTTCTTTTTTTCTAGATAAGAAACTAATTTTTCAGTAGCAATGTTTCCTACTAATTCATTACTCGCCATAGGACATCCTCCATAACCTTTTATCACTGCATCAAAACGTCTACATCCAGCTTCAAATGCACTTTTAATCTTGTCATAAGATGTTTCAGGTTCTGAGTGAAGATGTGCTCCAAATTCTATATTATTATGATTTTTTAAAACTGAATTAAAAATAGTACCGATTGATTTAGGATTTGATGACCCAATGGTATCACTTAAGGATATTGTGTTAACCCCAATTTTACTTAGCTTATATACCCATTCATTAACAAGATCTAGACTCCATGGGTCACCGTATGGGTTTCCAAAACACATTGATAAGTAAACTACAGTTTCTTTATTTGCCTTATCAGATATAGTAAGAATATTATCCAATTCATCTAGTGAATCATTAATTGTTTTATTGGTATTTCTTATTTGAAAACTTTCAGAAATAGAAAAGGGATAACCTATAAAACTAATTTTTTCATATAAAGATGCATTTTCTGCACCTTTTTTATTTGCAACTATGGTTAGAAGTTTAGAGTTTGAGTTTGAGATATTTATAGATTCAATAATTTCTTTAGTGTCTGATAATTGAGGAATTACTTTTGATGAAACAAAACTTCCTATATCAACAATATCAAAACCAACATCAACTACACTTTGTAAATATTTTAGTTTTGTTTTTGTTGGAATAAAAGTCATAATGCT
>CAZJXE010000190.1:0-2329 GCA_964549835.1 uncultured Weeksellaceae bacterium | reverse complement strand
TTTATAATCCAAATTCTGTAGTTATTGTAAATGAAAACAAATATGATGAGGTTTATTCTGCACTAAATCCATTAAATATTAAGGTTTATTCAGGAAAAAATTCATTAGAGCAAATTGTTGAGTCTGAAAAAATAGATGTTGTTCTAACTGCTGTTGTTGGCTATAGTGGTTTAATACCAACCATAAATGCCATTAAAAATGGCAAAAAAATTGCTCTAGCTAATAAGGAAACATTAGTGGTTGCTGGAGAGCTAATTACCAGGCTAAGCCTTGAGTATGGAGCTGAAATTATTCCTGTTGACTCAGAGCACTCTGCAATTTTTCAATGCCTTGTTGGAGAGGAAAAAAACCCAATTGAAAAAATTATATTAACTGCCTCTGGTGGGCCTTTCAGGGGGCAAACTAGAGAAGAGCTTATAAGCATAACCAAAGAACAAGCTTTAAAACATCCAAATTGGTCAATGGGTGCTAAAATCACAATTGATTCTGCCACTCTTATGAACAAAGGTCTTGAGGTCATTGAGGCAAAATGGCTGTTCAATTTAACAAAAAAACAAATAGATGTTGTTGTTCATCCCCAATCAATAATTCATTCAGCTATACAATTTGAAGATGGGTCTATAAAAGCTCAATTAGGCCTACCAGACATGAAGCTTCCAATTCAGTATGCTTTGGGGTTTCCATACAGGATAAAAAATAATTTTAAAAGATTTAACTTTTTAGACTTTTCAAAACTAACCTTTGAAGAGCCAGATCTAAAAACATTTAAAAACCTGGCCCTTGCATATAAAGCAATGGAAAGTGGTGGTAATGCTCCTTGTGTACTAAATGCTGCAAATGAAGTTGCTGTAAACGCTTTTTTAAAAAATGAAATTGCATTTTTAAAAATGCCTGATTTAATTGATAATTGCCTTGAAAAAATTAATTTTGTCAAAAATCCAACATTAGAAGATTATATCGAAACAGACAGGCAAACTAGAATCTTGGCTAAAACTCTTATTTAAATGGAAATACTTATAAAAGCTCTTCAATTAATTCTTAGCCTATCAATTCTTGTGGTTTTACATGAGCTTGGCCATTTTCTTCCTGCCAAATACTTTAAAACTAAAGTAGAAAAATTCTATTTATTCTTTGATCCTTGGTTTTCATTATTTAAAAAGAAAGTAGGAGATACTGAATACGGAGTGGGTTGGCTTCCTCTTGGTGGTTATGTGAAAATTGCTGGAATGATTGATGAATCCATGGATAAAGAGCAAATGAAAAAACCTCCGAAAAGTTGGGAGTTTCGGGCAAAGCCTGCTTGGCAAAGACTTATTATTATGTTGGGCGGAGTTGTTGTTAATTTACTTTTAGGTGTATTTATATATTCAATGACTCTATATACATACGGTGACAAATATTTATCAAACCAAAACCTAACTGACGGTATATGGTGTGTTGACAGCTTGTCAAGAGATTTAGGGTTTAAAACAGGAGACAAAATTCTTCTAATTGAAGGTGAGCCTGTTGAAAGGTTTAGTTCTATAGTTGAAAAAATGTTGAGTGCAAAAACTATAACTGTTGATAGAGATGGAAGTAATTTAGATATCTCATTGCCAGATAATTTTATTGAACAGCTTATTGAAAATGACGGCTCAATGCTTTTTTATCCAAGAATACCTGCCATTGTAAGTTCTTTTTTAGAAAAATCAAATGCCGAGCAAGCTGGGCTTAAAGTAAATGATCAAATTATAGGTGTTAATGATAAAGAAATAAAATACAATGATGAGATGGCAAAAGCGTTATCTGAGCTTAAAGATTCTACAGCAACTATTTTAGTTAAACGAGGGGGGGAGGAACTTTCTCTAAAATCAAAGGTTAGTTCTGATGGAACAATTGGCTACTATCCGGCACTTTTGTCGTTTAGTCAGTTTGAAGAATTTGGTGTTTACAAATTGAACTCCGAAACATATAATCTAATCAACTGTTTTCCAGCAGGATATAACAAGGCGATATCGAAACTTGGAGGATATATTGATCAATTTAAACTAATTCTTAATCCAGACTCTGGAGCTTACAAAGGGGTTGGTGGTTTTGGCGCAATAGGCAGCCTTTTTCCTTCTAAGTGGAACTGGGAAAGGTTTTGGAACCTAACCGCATTTTTATCTTTAATGTTAGCCTTCCTAAATATATTACCAATACCTGCGCTTGATGGGGGCCATGTTACATTTTTGCTTTATGAGATTGTTGCTGGAAAGCCCGCTTCAGAAAAATTTATGGAGTATGCTCAGGTTCTTGGAATGCTGATTTTATTAACTCTTGTTGTGTATGCAAATGGTAATGATATAAT
>CAZJXE010000189.1:0-2354 GCA_964549835.1 uncultured Weeksellaceae bacterium | reverse complement strand
TATATTTAATAGTATTAATTATAATGCCATTTAAAACTCCTAAATGGTATCTACTAATATATGCCTTTACCTTTGGTTTTCTTATAGATGTTTTTAGTGGAAATTTAGGAATGCACTCTACTGCATGTCTGATTTTAGCTATACTTAAGGAGACAATATCAAAAATAACCGTACCACATAATATAATTGAGGAAAATGATGAGCTTACAATTCAAAAAATTGGCAGCAAATCATTTATTCTTTTCTCCACAATTTTAGTATTTATTCATCATTTAAGTTTATTTGTTTTAGAACACGCTACTTTTAATTTTCAAATAATAGTGAAAATTATTTTAAGTACTATTTTCACTTGCTTAATTATTACTATAAGTCAACTTTTCTTCTACAAAACATGAATAAATTTCAAGAAAGATTTAAGGTTGTTTTATTTATATTTTTTTTTGTTGCTTTTATTTATTTAATACAATTATTTAGAATTCAAATTCTTAATGATGATTATAAATTTTCTGCTAATAATAATGCTTTAAGATATGATGTATTAACTCCAGTAAGAGGTTTAATTCTTGATAGAGATAGTAATCTAATAGTTTCAAATATTCCATCATATAATTTAATGGTGATTCCCCGAGAAATTAAGGATCTAGATACGGTCAATTTATGTAATTTAATAAATATTGAAATTAATGATTTCAGAGAAAAACTAAAAGAAATAAAAGATTATTCTAAATATAAATCAAGTATTTTTCATAAACAAATTGACTATAAACAAGCCAGTAAATTACAAGAAAAACTTTTTCAATTTCCTGGTTTTTATTTACAAACTATAAATTCCAGAAAATATTTAACAGAATCATCAGCTCATGTTCTAGGTTATTTGGGAGAGGTTAATCAAGAGAAAGTTAGCAATGACAAATACTATAATAAAGGTGATTTAGTTGGAGTAAAGGGAATAGAAGCAGGATATGAACAGCATCTAAGGGGTAAAAAAGGAATGTCTATAACTCTTGTAGATGTATATAATAGAACTCAAGGCAAGTTCCAAGAAGGAAAATTTGACACATTACCAATTTCTGGAAAAAATATTTATTCTACAATAGATTTAGAATTACAAAAATATGGTGAAAAATTAATGCAAAATAAAATAGGTGCTATTGTCGCTATAGAACCCAAGAGTGGTGAAATCCTATCATTAATATCTTCACCTTCATATAATCCAGCCCAACTTTCAGGAAGAAATAGATCAAAAAATTTTAAAAAGCTTATTTCAAATAAAGAAAAACCCTTGTTCAACAGAGCACTTTCTGGATTGTATCCTCCAGGATCTATTTTTAAATTATTAAATGGGTTAATTGCATTAGAAGAAAATATTTTAGATGAGAATAAAATATATTCATGCACTAATGGATTTGAGTATGAGAAAAATAAATTTGTTAAGTGTCATCCCCATAAACCCTTTACAAACTTAGAACAAGCGATTGCAATTTCATGCAACACCTATTTTTGTAAAGCATTTTCCGAAACCTTCAAAAAATTTAATTCCACAAAACAATCTTATAATGTTTGGAGAAATCATATTAAAAGTTTTGGTGTAGGAGAATGGATGAATAATGATTTTGTAAGTGGTGCTAAAGGTTTATTACCTGAACATGAATATTACAACAAATATTATGGTAGAACTAGTTGGAATTCATCTACAATTATATCTATGGCAATTGGACAAGGCGAGCTATTACTGACCCCAATTCAAATGGCAAATATTGCTGCTATTATTGCAAACAAAGGATTTTATTATACTCCTCATATTATAAAATCTATTGAGGGAGAAAATAATATTGATAGTTCATTTACTGAGAAAAAATATACAACTATTAGTAAAAAAAATTATGACTTAATAATTGAAGGTATGGAAAAAGTCATTAAAAATAGTAATGGAACAGCCCATAATATACAATCAGATGAAATTGTAATATGTGGAAAGACAGGAACAGCCCAAAATCCACATGGAGAAGATCATTCTATTTTTATTGCATTTGCACCTAAAGAGGATCCTAAAATTGCATTAGCTGTTTATGTTGAAAATGGAGGTTGGGGATCAAAATGGGCCGCACCTATAGCTAGTCTAATAATTGAAAAATATACGAATTCAAAAATAAATTCTGAGTTAGAAGAATTTATTTTAAATGGTAAAATTTCATATGCAAAATGAGAAAAGCCAAAAACATATTTGCCAACATTGACATTATAACGGTATTACTTTATCTAATTTTAGTTTTATTTGGATGGGTTAATATTTATGCCTCTCAATATAATGATGACACTTTATTTGCAATTGATTTTACAAGCAGATATGGAAA
>CAZJXE010000188.1:0-2364 GCA_964549835.1 uncultured Weeksellaceae bacterium | reverse complement strand
TTAAATTTGGATATAGTTATGATATAACAGTAAGTAATCTTAAAAATAGTAATACGTTAGGGGCACATGAGATTTCTTTTACCCTTTATATGCCAACAAAAACAAGATCCAAATCATTTAACACAATAAGTTGCCCTCAATTCTAGTTAATATTAAAAATTTAAATTATGAAATTAAATAAATTAATTTTTGCAATTAGTATAATGTTTATAATCAGTTCTTGTTCTAAACAACAATCTTCTGTTACAGGATGGGATTATAATAATTCTAAAAATGGAGGTTTTGAAGTAAATACAAACTTTAAAGAACAAATGACTGGTCCTGGCCTTACTTTTATAGAAGGAGGTTCATTTACCCAAGGAAGAATTGAACAAGATGTTATGTATGATTGGAATAATGTTCCAAAAAGAGTTACTGTATCATCATTTTATCTTGATGAAACTGAAGTAAGAAATGTTGATTACCGAGAATACTTGAGTTGGCTTAAAAGAGTTTACGGAAGTTCATACCCTGAAGTATATAACAAATCTCTACCAGATACTCTAGTATGGAGAGATAAATTAGGCTACAACGAACCATATGTAACACAATACCTAAGACATCCAGCTTATGACAATTACCCAGTTGTAGGTGTATCATGGGTTCAGGCAAATGACTTTTGTGTTTGGAGAACAGATAGAGTAAATGAAAGAATTTTAATTAACGAAGGAATATTAAAAGAAGATCCAGAACAAATAGATGATAATACATTTAATACCGAAGCCTATCTAGCAGGTCAATATGATGGAATTCAGGGTAGATTACTTAGAAATTATGATCCATCAACTGGAGAAAAATTTAGAAAAGTAAAAATGGAAGATGGGATTTTACTTCCAAAATATAGACTCCCAACTGAAGCTGAGTGGGAATTTGCTGCACTTGGATACGTTGGAAATACTAGCGAAGAAAATGTAGCTGACAGAAAGATATATCCTTGGAATGGTGCTTCTTTAAGAAATAGCAACAAAAATAATCAAGGAGAAATTATGGCTAATTTTAAAAGAGGAAGAGGTGATAATATGGGTGTTGCTGGAAACCTTAATGATAATGCTGACATAACAACTGACGTTCGTCACTATTGGCCAAATGATTATGGCCTATATAATATGGCAGGAAATGTTTCTGAATGGGTTCTTGATGTATATAGACCTGTTACTGAACAAACTAGTACAACTGACCATAGACCATTTAGAGGAAATGTTTATCAAACACCTTTAACAGATGAGGATGGTTTTTTAGCTGAAAAAGATAGTTTAGGAAGAATGATAATGGTTGATGTTGATGTTCAACAAAATGCATATAGAAGAAATTACAAAAAATCTGATAATATAAATTACCTTGATGGTGATATTGAATCACAAATGGGAATTGATTGGAATACCTATTTAAATGAAAAATCAGATAAAGATACTTCTGCTATTAAACTTGATAAGTGGAACCAGAATGCTTCAAAATATCAAGATCCTGCAAAAACAGGAAACAGTAGCGAAATGTATGATTATGGAAATTCTTCTTTAATTACTGATAGAACAAGAGTTTATAAAGGTGGCTCATGGAAAGATAGAGCCTACTGGCTAAATCCTGGTAACAGAAGGTTTTTAGATCAAGATCAATCTTCTGATGCTATTGGTTTTAGATGTGCAATGGATAGAGTTGGTGCTCCAAAAAGTAACTATAAAGAAAACCAAAGAACTGGAGTTGACTATAGCAAAAAATAAATTTTAATTTTTAATTATAAAAAAAACTTCATTTAAAAATGGAGTTTTTTTTTGATATGAATATTTCAAAACTATATAATATATTCAAAGAATATCCTTCTATTTCAACTGATAGTAGAAATATTAAAAAAGACTCTATATTCTTTGCTCTAAAAGGCGAGAACTTTAATGGAAATAAATTTGCTGAAGAAGCTTTAAAAAGTGGTTGCAAATACGCAGTAATTGATGAAAAAGAATATGAAATAAATAAAAACTATATTCTAGTTAACAATGCTCTTAAAACACTCCAGCAATTAGCTTCACTTCACCGAGACAACATTAATATTCCTATTATTGCGATTACAGGAACAAACGGTAAAACAACATCAAAGGAATTAATTACATCATGCCTCTCTTCTGAGCTAGAAACAGCGTATACTAAAGGAAATTATAATAACCACATTGGAGTACCACTTACTTTACTTGAGATAAATAAAAAACATGAAATTGGCATTATTGAAATGGGAGCAAATCACAAAAATGAAATTAATTTTTTATGTGAAATTGCAAAACCAAATTATGGAATAATAACTAATATTGGCAAAGCACATTTAGAGGGCTTTAAAAA
>CAZJXE010000187.1:0-2373 GCA_964549835.1 uncultured Weeksellaceae bacterium | reverse complement strand
ATGAAGTAATGAGTTCAGTTTCAGAAAATGAATCAGTTTTTTTAAGAGGATTTGGAACATTTAAAGCAAAAAAAAGAGCGCAAAAAACTGGTCGTAATATAAAGAAAAACACTACAATAATAATACCTGAACATCATATTCCATCATTCAAACCTGCAAAAAGCTTTACGCAGGAAGTAAAAAATAAAGTAAGTTAAAAACTTTTAAAAATATTTTAAGATGTCAGGAGCTAAGAAAAAGAAAAGATTAAAAATTGCTACACACAAGCGCAAAAAGCGCTCAAGAAAAAATAGACATAAAAACAAATAATTTTTTAAAATCTATTTTTTAATCAGAAAATAATAAACCATGAAATTCGACCTTATAATCGATTCAAGGTCTTCTGAGGTAGTAATTGCTCTTTTACGTGATGGTCAATTAATTGAGCTTCACAAACAAAAACACGATAATAACTTCTCAGTAGGCGATATTTACCTAGGTAAAATTAAAAAAGTTGTACCTGGACTTAACGCTGCATTTGTAAATGTAGGCTACGAAAAAGATGGCTTTTTACACTATCTTGATCTTGGAATGCAAGTAAATTCAATGAAAAAATTTACTGAAAAAACTATTAGTGATAAATTAAATACTGCATCACTCAAAAGCTTCAAAAAAGAAAAACCAATTGACAAAGACGGTAAAATATCCGACACATTAAAATCAGGAGATCATTTACTACTTCAAATTTCAAAAGAACCAATTTCAACTAAAGGACCAAGATTAACAGCAGAACTTTCTCTTGCAGGAAGATATATGGTACTTACCCCTTTTTCAGATAAAGTTTCTGTATCTCAAAAGATTGCTAAAAATGAAGAAAAAGCAAGATTAAAGAAACTTATAAGAAGTATTAAACCTCATGGTTTTGGTGTAATCATTAGAACAGTTGCAACAGGCAAAAAAGTTGCGGAACTTGATCAAGATTTAAAGAATTTATATAAGAAGTGGCAGTCAATAAGCAAAAAATTAAAAGGCTCTAAAGCTCCTGTTAAAATATTGGGAGAATTAAATAGATCTTCAACTATTTTAAGAGACCTTCTAGATGCAAAATTTAATAACATAATAGTAAACAATAAAGAAATTGCACATGAACTACAGGATTATTTAGCATTAATTTCACCAAAACAAGAGAAAATCGTTAAGCTTTATAAAGGTGAAACACCAATTTTCCAAAAATATAACGTAACAAAACAAGTTAAAGGTGCCTTTGGAAAAAATGTTACTATAAAAAATGGAACCTATTTAGTTATTGAACATACTGAAGCGTTACACGTCATCGACGTAAATAGTGGAAAAAAAGTAGATGCTAAAAAAGATCAGGAAGAAAATGCTCTTGAGGTTAATATTGAAGCTGCAAAAGAAATTGCTAGACAGCTTAGACTTAGAGATATGGGAGGCATTATTGTTGTTGATTTTATTGATCTTAGACTAGATAAAAACAGAAAATTATTATTTGAATGTCTTAAAAAGGCCATGAGTGATGATAAAGCAAAACATAATATTTTACCACCAACTAAATTTGGATTAATTCAAATAACTAGGCAAAGAGTTAGACCTGCCCTAACTATAGATACCAAAGAAAAATGCCCGATGTGTAGTGGAGATGGTAAAATTGACTCAAGTCTTTTATTGATTGATCAAATAGAAAATAAAATTGCAAACCTTACTGTAATTAAATCAAATAAAATTAAAATCGCCACTCACCCTTTTGTGGCAAGTTATATTAACAAAGGATGGTTTTTTTCTTCAATAAGACACAAGTGGGAACAAAAGTTTAATAAAACTATTAAGGTTGTTGGTGATGATAGATTACACCTTCTTCAATACAGTATTGTAAAAAAATAATTATTTATTTGCTTGTTTTCTATGAAGTATTAGTAAAACAACACTTGAAATTATCATCATTAATACGCCAACCATATAACCCCAACGTATATTATCTCCAATATTAAAAAAAGGTAGAGCAAAAAATGATATTAATATAATTCTTATAATAATATTTAAAGAGCTAAATACAGATGTAGCTCTTCCAATTAAATTATTTGGAATATGGTTAAATAAATATGTTGTTCTCAAAATTCTAACACCAGCATTTGTAATACCTAGAACTAAACTTCCAATAAAAAAGATTAGTAAAGATTTATAAAAAGTCATAGCATAAAATGCAATTGCAACATTCATCATTAAAAAAGTAATAGCAAAATAAGTATTAAATCTTGAAAGTAATCTTAAAATCAGCACTCCGGAAAATATTGCTCCAATTGAATAATAAACTTCTGCTGATGCATATACATTTCCAGATGCTTGAAGAAAATCATGAACATATGATGGTAAAAT
>CAZJXE010000186.1:0-2397 GCA_964549835.1 uncultured Weeksellaceae bacterium | reverse complement strand
AGAAGAAGATATTTGAGTTTTTGATTTTTAATTGTTGAATCATTAAACTTAACTAGATCCTCTCTTTTAATTTTAAAGCCCATCTCAGTAATAACCTTACCATTGACACTTACCACACCTGCCTCTATAAACTTATCAGCTTCTCTTCTTGAACAAATTCCAGAATTTGCAATATATTTATTTAAACGAATCAGATTTTGATCATGTTTATTTCTAATATTTTTTTGTCCTGCCCTTTTCATTTATTTAATAAAATATTTTTTTTCAATTGACCCATTGTCATAATTATAAAATAATATTTTGTTCTTTTTATAATTTGTTTCTCTTCCAAGTATATCTGTGATTTTTACAATTTTCTTATCTAAGCTAAAAAAGTTTGGTGTATTTAATGCTTGATTGCATGGAAGAAGAGGAAATAAAAAGCTACTGGCTGAATCAATAGCCTGAACAAACTCAACTTGGCTATTACCTACAACCCAATTATGATCAGCATTATAGAAAGTTAAACTCTGATTAATAACACCAAGATTATCACAAATTGGGTGAATCTCTCCAAGCCCACACAAATCCAACACAGCAGGATTATTAAGCCCAGGTCCACAATAGTAGTTTACTACTACATCATCATCTCCTTGTGCACTAAAAATTGGTTCATCTTGACTGTCAATCCAACTAAGCTGTTGTATTCCTCCAGCAAAGTTTATTATACCATTAACATTTGATGAAAATCCAAAATTACCAGCATCACCATCTAAACCGCCAAATGAATTTGCTATTGCTTGAACATCAACAGGACTAGTTGGTAGATCTGAAATATTATCAATATATGCAGCATGAATTGCAGTAACTCCACCAGAAGAGATTCCTCCTACAAATATTGCATTTGTATCAATACCATAATTATTACCATTGGAGAAGTCTTTTTTAAAAAATCTTACAGCTGCTTTCATATCATTGGTTGCTTTTAAAACTTCTTCATATTGCTCACTGTGATTTGTTAAAAAGCTAACAAGGTCAAACAGAGAAACTAATCTATAGTTAGCAGATACAGCAACATATCCTCTTTTAGCAAATGCAGTGCAAAAATCAACTGCTCCTGGATTATTCTTGCTCCCTTGATAGTATGAGCCTCCGTGATGAAAAATAATTACAGGTCTATTTGTTTCCGTATCACCTGTTCCAGTATATATATCCATTTTATGGTAGTTGTCAAAAAAAACATCTGAATAATTTATAGTAGCAACATCAACAGATGAAAAAATTTCTGATTGGTATCTATTATTGCATTGAGAGTTTGCTGTATTATATATAAATAAAACAATGATTAGTGTCAGTATTTTTTTCATTTAACTATTTAATTTTTTAAGTTGGTCTTCAATTTCATGATCTTCTATTTTTCTAAATAGGTGCTCATGCTTATTTATTTTATGCTTTTCAGCTACAAGATTACGATCAATTTGATCCCAAGCTGATTCTTTCAAATTTAAAAGTTTCTTTAGTTTTTTTGAAGTATGCGGAAGAAATGGTTCACATAAAAAAGCGAGTGAAGCAGAAATTTGTATGGCAACATTTATAATAGTTTCTGTTCGTTTTTCATCCGTTTTTTTTAATTTCCATGGTTCAGTCTCTGCTAAATATTTATTTCCTAAACGAGCTAAGTTCATTAATTCTTGAAGCCCCTCTCTCAAACGATATCTTTCAATAACATCACCAATTTTTTTTGGGTACTCAAGCATTTCATTAAGAGCATTATTATCTATATCTTCTAGATCATTTCTTTTTGGAACAATACCCTCCCAATACTTATTAGTCAAAACAACAACTCTATTAATAAAGTTTCCAAAAATTGCTACAAGTTCATTGTTATTTCTGGCTTGAAAATCTTTCCAAGTAAAGTCGGTGTCTTTGTTTTCAGGTGATGTTGCACATAAAACATATCTTAGAGTATCTTGTTGATCTTTAAAATCTATGAGATATTCATGCAGCCATATTGCCCAATTTCTTGAAGTTGAAAGCTTGTTGCCTTCAAGATTTAAAAATTCATTGGCAGGCACATTAGTCGGAAGGTTATACCCCCCTAATTCTTTTAAAATTATTGGAAAAATTATACAATGAAAGACAATATTATCTTTACCTATAAAGTGTATTAATTCACTCTCATTATTTTGCCAATATTTTTTCCAATCTAAGCCTCTTTTTTGAGCAAACTTTTTTGTTGCCGTAATATATCCAATTGGGGCATCTAGCCAAACATATAACACCTTACCTTCATTATTCTCTATTGGAACTTTTACGCCCCAATTAAGATCTCTTGTCATAGAACGCTCTTTAAGTCCACTTTCAATCCATGAGTTGCATTGACCAATAACTTGACTTCTCCAAGATTTTGGATCATGT
>CAZJXE010000185.1:0-2408 GCA_964549835.1 uncultured Weeksellaceae bacterium | reverse complement strand
AATCTTGTTTCTAAAAAAGCATGTCCTCCTTTTGTAAAATCCATTCCAATGTAAAAATGATCGTATAATATGCCCCCAAAATGAATAGATGGATTATTTACTAATTCATCTTTGTCTAATCTTTCTAATGAGGTCCTTTCTTTTTCATTGCTGTAAAAGTTGTAGCCTCCTCCAATCACAAAATTTTTTCTTTTGGTCAAATAAAATATATTGTTCACATTTGAATATAGCTCATTATCATTACTATATAATTGTTTTTGAATTCTAATTTTATATTCCTCAATTGTTTCTTTTTTAGATTCAATGCTTGTATCGTAAGAATTAGTTGTATCTAAACCAGAAGAAGCAAAACCAATTAATGGAAATAAAAAAAATGTTGAAAGAATTATTAATCTCATGCAACAAAAATAAATGAGATATTTTTGTTTATTATGCTAAGCATAATAACAACAAGATATTAACTCTAATTTAACAAATGGGGATTTTTTTGAATTAGATCTGAAACAATTTTTCCTGACATTAGACATAGTGGTATTCCACCTCCAGGATGAACACTTCCACCACAGAAATAAAGATTTTTAATTTTGTTAGAAAAGTTTGGGTGTCTTAGAAAGGCAGAAAACATACTGTTGCTTGACGACCCATATAATGCTCCTTTGTCTGAATTTGTGTTTAATTCAATTTGACTTGGGTCTAAAATTGATTCGTAAACGATAAGTTTTGAAATATCCGTTTTTAAATTTTTATTTAATTTTTTAATGATATTTTTCCTTGAGTCTTTAATTATTTTTTTCCAGTCTTGACCATCGTTATGGGGAACATTAATCATTGTAAACCAATTTTCGCAACCCTTTGGTGCATCATTTGGATTTTCTTTGCAAGTTGAATTAATATATACTGTAGGATCTTCTGAAATTAATTTTTTTTCAAAAATATTGTCAAATTCTTTTTTGTAATCGCTAGAAAAGAAAATATTGTGTAAATCAATATTATTAAATCTTTTTTTTATTCCCCAAAAAAATATTAATGCTGAACTACTTTTTTCTTGTTTTAATTGATTTTTCGGATGATACTGATCGCTAAGTAATTTATTGTAAGTGTGATTAATATCAGCATTGCTGATTACAGTATCTGCAAATTTTGTTTTTGAGTTTACAGTTAAGCCAATAGCTTTTTTATTTTTTACTAATATCTTTTCAATACTAGATTCAAAATTAAATTTTACGCCTATATCTTTTGCAAGCTTATACAGGCTTTTAGATATTTCTTTCATTCCACCTTCTGGAAAAAATGTACCGTAATGGTGTTCTAAATGAGGGATCATTGACATTATTCCAGGCGTTTTATATGGAGATGATCCATTGTAGGTTGAAAATCTATTAAAGTATTGTGCTAATCTTTTGTCTTTAAAAGTTTTTTCATTTAATGATGATAGACTTTTATTTACATCAAGTGTTGATATATTAAAAACTGCTTTTAGAGTTTCCTTTGAAAAATAGTTTTCGCTTTTATGTAAGGACTTTTCTAGAAAAACAGATTTAGTAAGATCAAATTTTTTTTTGCTTTTTTCAAAATAACTATTAATTTCTTTTTCAGTTACATCAAATATATCCGAAGCTTTTTTTGCAAAATGTTTTTTATCTGAAGGAGCAGAAAATGATGTTCCATCTTCGTAGAAATAATTACAAATGTTTTCCTTTTTTTTATAATTAAAATACGACTTTATATTTTTTTTAGATAATTTAAAAAGATCTTCAATTAAATGAGGCATAGTAAATAAAGATGGTCCCATGTCAAAACGAAATCCATTTTCTTTAAGTTCAGAAATTTTACCTCCTGCATCTTTGTTTTTTTCAAATACATGCACATCATATCCCTCTGACTTTAATCTTATGGCGCATGATAAGCCTGCAACCCCTGATCCAATAATAAATACTTTTTTCAATTTGTATAACTTTAATAAATAATAACTATGCAAAATTAATGATAATCTTTAGTATTATTTAAGCTTTGTTCATTTTTATTGAAGAATATTATTTAACATTAATTTTTAATATTATTTAAAAAATTTGTTATATTTGATACAACTTTTTTAAAAAAAAGTTATATAAAATGCATTTTTAATTATAATTAATGGAAAAAGTAAAGATTATATTATTCTACCTTTTAATAACTTTAAGTCCGTACTTAGCGATGGCTCAGGACATAGTTTATAATTTTGATAAGAGTTCTGACTTGAATAATTGGATTATTGTTAATGATGATGTTATGGGGGGAGTTTCTAAAAGTAATGTTTACATTAACGATGATAGTCATTGTGTTTTTACTGGATTTGTTTCTACAGCCAACAATGGAGGTTTTTGTTCTTTAAGATATTATCTTAAGAGAAAAAAAGTCAATAATAATGA
>CAZJXE010000184.1:0-2430 GCA_964549835.1 uncultured Weeksellaceae bacterium | reverse complement strand
ATTTATTTAATAAATAATGAAAATAAAAAAATAAAAAAGGAAGCGGAGAAAAAATTCTCTATTGAAAATATAAATGAAATTGATAAAGTTTTTTTAAGTGATAGAAAAGGCAACAATTTAGTCCTTGAAAAAAATGATAACTCATGGTTTATAAATGAAAGATTTAAGGTTAGAAAAGATGCTATAAATACACTATTAACTACAATTAATGAAGTAGAAGTTCAACGTCCAGTATCAAATACAGCATATAATAATATTATAAAACAATTAGCAACAACTGGGGTGAAAGTTGAAATATACTATAAAAACAACATAAAAACATATACTGTAGGTGGCTCAACAAGTGATCATTTAGGCACATACATGTTAATGGAAGATGGGGATAATCCTTATGTAGTTCATATACCTGGTTTTAATGGGTTCCTATCTCCAAGATATGGAATTCAAGGATATGAACTTGATATAAATAATTGGAGAGATAATACTCTATTTGAAATTGATAGTGAGAATATTAATGAAGTCTCATTGTACAATTATAAAAATAAAAAAGAGTCTTTTAAAATCATTAATAAACCCTTAAGATTATTAAATAATGATAGTGTTTCTACAAATTATAATATTGATAAAATTATAGAATACTTTAATCTGTTTTCTAAAATAGAATGTGAAAGATATAAAGGTTTTGATGTTGATTTAACTAATGAAAGACTTCTTTATAAATTGAACATAAAATATAAGAATAATGATGATATTCTAAATGTTTATTCTTTTAGTAAAAGAAACAATAATAAAAATCAATCTGAACCAAATGTTGAAAGATTTTATGCAAGATTAAATAATGGAGAAATCATGTTAATACAAAAATATGTTTTTAACAAAGTGTTTATATCTATTAATGATTTAAAATAAAAATAATAGTATATATTTTATTGAATAAATTATATTTGAAAAGAAAAAAAATTAAATATAGGACATGAAATTTATTGTAAACAGTTCAACTTTATTAAAAGAACTTCAAAAATTAAATGGTGTTATTAGCACTAGCAATACACTACCTATTTTGGATAATTTTCTTTTTGAAATTGAAGATGGAAAAATAAAAATTATAGCTTCTGACTTAGAAACGACAATGATTTCTGAAATTACTACTGAGTCTTCATCAAATGGTCAAATAACTATTCCTTCTAAAATTTTAATTGATACACTAAAAACCTTTTCAAATCAACCTCTAACATTTCTTATTGATGAAGAAACAAAGGGGATAGAAATAAGTTCTGAAAATGGAAATTATAAACTTGCAGGTCAAGACGCAAAAGAATTTCCTAAGGTTCCTGAAATGACATCTCCATCTTCTTTTCTAATAACATCATCAGTTTTATTAAACGCAATAAATAAAACATTATTTGCTAGTGGAAATGATGAATTACGACCTGTTATGTCTGGTGTTTTTTGTGAATTATCTGAGGAAAATATAACATTTGTTGCTACAGATGCTCACAAACTAGTAAAACATACAAGAACAAATATTTCTTCTAATGGTAATTCGTCATTTATATTACCTAAAAAGCCGTTATCACTACTAAAAAATAATATTGATGCTGATTCTGATATTAATATTGATTTTAATGAAACAAATGTTAAGTTTTCTCTTGAAAATATTACATTGATATGTAGGCTAATTGATGGAAAATATCCAAATTATGACGCTGTAATACCAAAGGATAATCCTAATAAATTAGTTATTAATAAAGATGAATTACTTAACTCAATAAAACGAGTATCTATATATGCTAGTAAAACAACACATCAAATAAGATTAAAAGTAGCTGGAAGTCAATTGCAAATTACTTCAGAAGATCTAGATTTTGCTAATAAAGCTGAAGAAAGATTAACATGTAGTTATGAAGGTGAAGACATTGAAATTGGTTTTAATTCAAGATTTGTTATTGATATGCTAAATAATATTGGCTCAGAACAAATATGTCTTGAAATGAGCGCGCCAAATAGAGCTGGTATTATTTTGCCATTAGATGGTCAAGATGAAAATGAGGACACTTTGATGTTGGTAATGCCAGTAATGCTAAATTAATTCAGTCTAACAAGCCTACCTTCTTTTAACATCGGTATTATATCTGATTTTATATTAGGATTTAAACAAAATTTTGTATCCTTCTCGATACCTAAGTGCTTTAATCTTTTTCTATGTGCTGAGTTAGATAAAAAATTAAAATAATCATCTTTAGCATTTTTATTCAATTCTAGTGAGGCTAATACAGAATCACAATTAATATTAAATTCTTTAAATGACAGTAGATTATCAATTAAATGACCAGCAAAAATTGAATCTTCAAGATTAAAAACTCCTTTCCATCCAGAACATAAAACTAATATATCTCTATTTGATTCTATTAAAAATTTACTAACAGCATC
>CAZJXE010000183.1:0-2435 GCA_964549835.1 uncultured Weeksellaceae bacterium | reverse complement strand
TCGCAAAACAGCCTTAGTATTATTAAAAACAGAATTCATATTTACTTTCATAACTGTTTCAAAATCTGATTCACTCATCCTCATAAGTAAATTATCTTTCGTTATTCCAGCATTGTTTACTAAAACATCAATACTTCCAAAATCATTAATTACATCATCAGCTAACTTTTGAGCTGCTTCAAAATCAGCAGCATTTGATACATAAGCTTTTGCTTTAACACCTAATTTCTCTAAGTTTTTAGATAATTCAATTGACTCATCTGACATTTCAATGTTAGTAAAAGCAATATTTGCACCATTTTGAGCAAATTTTTCAGCAATTCCTTTACCAATTCCTCTAGAACCACCAGTTATAATTACATTTTTTCCTTTTAAAAGATTCATGATTTATGTTTTTATTAGTTATAAAAATATGAAATATAGTCTTATGAAATAAGTTCAGCCATCAAACTTCCAATATTTGCTGGTGATTCAGCAACAGAAATACCACATTCTCTTAAGATTTGCATTTTAGCATCAGCAGTATCATCTTTTCCTCCAACAATTGCACCAGCATGACCCATTGTTCTGCCTGCTGGAGCAGTTTTACCAGCAATAAAACCAACTACAGGTTTAGTCCCATTTTCTTTAATCCATCTAGCAGCATCAGCCTCTAGTTGACCACCAATCTCTCCAATCATAATAATTCCATCAGTTTCATCATCATTCATAAACAACTCAACAGCTTCTTTAGTGGTAGTTCCAATAATGGGGTCACCCCCAATTCCTATTGCAGTTGAGATTCCTAAACCTGCTTTTACAACTTGATCAGCTGCTTCATAAGTTAAGGTTCCAGACTTTGAAACTACGCCAATCCTCCCCTTTTTAAATACGAAACCTGGCATAATACCACATTTTGCTTCTTCAGGTGTTATAACACCCGGACAGTTAGGACCAACTAGTGTACATGACTTACCTTCAAGGTAATTTTTTACTGTTATCATATCTTTGGTTGGAATGCCTTCAGTTATACAAATAATAACATTTATACCGGCATCTGCTGCCTCCATAATTGCATCAGCAGCAAATGGTGGAGGAACAAAAATTAATGAGGTATTTGCACCAACATTATTTACTGCATCTTCTACTGTATTAAAAACAGGCTTATCCAAATGTGTAGTTCCACCTTTTCCAGGAGTAACCCCACCTACTAAATTTGTGCCATATTCAATCATTTGTTCAGAATGAAATGTTCCTTCATTTCCAGTAAAACCTTGAACTATTACTTTAGAAGATTTATTTACTAATACACTCATACTATTATTTTAATTTATTGCAAAATTAGAACAATATGCAGAGTAACAAAGGATTTTAAATACTTTTGCAAGATGAATAATATGAATAATGATACAATATGTGCTCTTGCTACTGGCGGAGGAATAAGTGCTATTGCATTAATTAGGATTTCAGGAAAGGAAACGATAAATATTGTAAATAAAATATTTAGCAAAGATTTATCAAAAAAAGAAACACATACAGTTCATTTTGGTAACATTATTGATAATAAAAATATTATTGATGAAGTGGTAATTACACTATTTCATAAAAATCAGTCCTTTACAGGAGAGGAAACTGTAGAAATTTCATGCCATGGTTCTAAATATATTCAGAATAAAATATTAGAACTTCTTATAAATAATGGAGTTAGAATGGCAAATCCTGGAGAATATACAATGAGAGCCTTTCAAAATGGTAAACTTGATCTATCTCAGGCTGAATCAGTTGCTGATTTAATTGAAGCTGAGAGTGAGGCAGCGCACAAGACAGCAATACAACATTTGAGAGGTGGCTTTTCTAAAAAACTTAAACTTTTAAGACAAAAACTAATTGATTTTGCATCATTAATAGAATTAGAGCTTGATTTTTCTGAGGAAGATGTAGAATTTGCAGATAGAACCCAATTAAATAAGCTATTAGAGGAACTTAAAACAGAAATATCATCTTTAATAAATTCTTTTAAAATTGGTAATGTCATTAAAAATGGAATTCCAGTAGCTATTTTAGGTGCTCCAAATGTTGGAAAATCAACATTATTAAATAGATTGCTAAATGAAGAAAAGGCAATTGTTTCTGATATTGCTGGAACTACAAGAGATTCAATAGAGGATGAAATAATTATTAAAGGTTATAATTTTAGATTTATTGATACAGCTGGTATTAGAAAAACTGATGATACTATAGAAAATTTAGGAATTGATAGGGCAATTTCACATGCAAAAAAGTCAAGTATTATAATTTACTTATTAGATGCTTCTGAAAATATTGATAATCAAATAAGTAACATAAATAATCTTCCTAAAAAAGATCAAAGTAAAATTATTAAAGTTTTAAATAAAATTGATTTAAATAATGAAATTATATCTATAAATAATGGCTATCTCCACATATCAGCCAAA
>CAZJXE010000182.1:0-2448 GCA_964549835.1 uncultured Weeksellaceae bacterium | reverse complement strand
ATAAATATAGCAACTTTTATTAAAAATATTTTTTTTAGCTAAACTAAAATGTTTCCATTCTCAATTGCTTTAGAGAGAACTGAAGCAATTCCTTTTTTATTAATTGTTCTTAGAGCATTTGCAGAAACTTTTAATATAACCCATTCACCTGTTTCAGGGACAAAAAATTTCTTAGTTTGTAAGTTAGGATAAAATTTTCTTTTTGTCTTTCTATTAGAGTGAGAAACATTATTTCCAACCATTACTTTTTTTCCAGTTATTTGACAAACTCTTGACATATTTCTAATTTTAAGGGTGCAAATATACAATCTATGGGTAAAAAATAAGAAATTTATTTAATTTTTTTTATTTCACCAATTAGCATCTCAAATGCTTTGTTTTTAGCTTGTTCAATAATTATTTTTCTATTTCCACTAAATAAAAACTTTTGAATACAAATATTTTCAGGTGTTTTAACAGCTATGAAAACAGTACCAATAGGAATATTTTTTGTATTTGATGTTGGGCCTGCATATCCAGAAGTTGCTATTGCAAAATTTGATTCAAATTTTTCAGCTACTTTACTAGCCATAGCTGATACAACTTCTTCACTAACAGCTGATTTTTGAAGAATCAATTCTTTATCAATACCTAAGAGGGTAGCTTTGACTTTATCATTATATGCTACAATACCTCCTTTAAAATACTTAGAACTACCTGCAATAGATGTTAAACTTGAAGCAATTAGTCCAGATGTACAACTTTCAGCAACAGACAAAGAAAATTTCTTATTTATAAAAAAATCATGCAATAATAAATTAAGATTAATATCATCCTCATAAAATTTAATGTAATTTTTTAATTTATCTAATTCCTTATTTATTATTGTATTTAATTCCTTTTCATTGCATCCAGATGTTGTTAATCTTAATCTAACAACACCGGGTCTAGGTAAATAAGCAAGTTTAATTCTTTTATCAAGGGCTGACTCCCATTCTTTTATTGTATCAGCAATTTTGGATTCAGGTATGTCCCTTATAAAAATAGTCTTATTAACTATTTTATCAAGTTTATATTTAGATTTAAAATCATTTAAAAAAAGTCCAAATAAACTTTTCATTTCATAAGGAACCCCTGGAAATGCTATAAGCTCTTTTTTATTTTTTGAAAACCAAATAGCTGGAGCTGTACCCATTTTGTTTCTAATAATTTTGGCTTTAGATGGAACTAGAGCTTGATCTTTGTTTAACTTTAAAAGTTTTGTTCTTTTTTTTCTTTCAAAAAAATCTGTTATATCTTTAAGAACATCCTTATCTGAAACAAGATGATCATTGAAGGTATCGCAAAGTATTTTTTTTGTTATATCATCATTTGTCGGCCCTAACCCTCCAGTTAGAATTATTAAATCAACATCTTTAAAAGCAAAGTCAATAGCTTTTTTAATACTATTTATAGAATCACCAACAGTAGTTATTCTAAAACAATCTATTCCATTTTTCACTAACTTGTCTGCAATCCAGGAAGAGTTAGAATTTATGATTTGTCCAATTAGAATTTCATCTCCAATTGTTATAATTTCTGCCTTCATTAAATTAAAAAGCAGTTGTTGGTCCTGTTATGTGTTTTCTTTCTTTTGGACGAATATTAATTACGGGTATAGGAGAATTGTTAATAATGTATCTTGCTGTCACGCTTATATTTTTAGATAAAGAAAGTTCCTCTTTTTTGGTCATAATCATAAAAAGATCATTATCATAATTTTTCTGGAAATCAAAAATAAAATCACCAACATTTTGTTTCTCATCTCCTTCTATTAAATTGGACGTACATGAAATTCCAGCATTTTTAACAAATTTTAAAACCTGATCTAAATTTAACTCTAGTTTTTTTCTTTCTATTTTATTTTGCTTTAAAATAACTGAGACTAAATGTATAGTAGCACCCCACTTTCTAGCGTATCTAATAGCATAAGTAACTTTCTCTTTAGTTTCTTTTTCAGTATCTAATGGAAGTATAATATTTTTACATGCTCCTTTTATAGTTGCACCCTTAATTGTCATGACAGGACACTTTGATAAGCGAACAACCCTTTCTGCGTTAGAACCAATAAATCTTTTGATTCTTCCCTTAGGAGAACCATTTGTTCCCATAATAATTAGATCAGCATCAATCATTTCAGCTGCTTCATTAATTTGATTATAAATTTTTCCTTGAGAAACCATTATCTCAATTTCTATATTATATTTTTTGGAAAATTTTTCTGAAATTTCATCAAGCTTGTCATGAACCTTCTTTTTCAATTCATGAGAATTATCATCAAAAAAAAGATTTTCCATTGTACTTCTCTCTTCAATAACAGAAAGAATAAATAATTTTGAATCATCCAATTTAGCAAAACAACAAGCTTGATCTAAAGCAATAATTGATTGTTCTGAAAATCCAATTGGAACTAAAATTTTACTTGATTTG
>CAZJXE010000181.1:0-2450 GCA_964549835.1 uncultured Weeksellaceae bacterium | reverse complement strand
GCTGGACCGGACTTTTCTAAAGGATCTTTTATTTTTAAATGCATTAATATAGAACCTACCATTACAAATGCTAACATTAAGACTCCTAAATAAACTATTTTAGATAAATTTAAAAATATGCTCAATATTAGAATTACTGCTAAAATCACCTTAAAAGAACCAATCAAATACATAAAGTTGACTGGCAACCCATAATTTTTGAACTCTTCATGCATATTTTGGGCATCACCTCCTCTATATGGTGTAGAAATATTAAATCTACGTAGCCAAACATTAAGAAGTCCAAAACCAATAATTAATTTTAATATGATTGTCATTAGATGTTATTTTAATTCAAATGTATAAATTTTTTAGAATTTAATGCTTTTTTCAACACCTCCTTTTGAATCAAGTTCAATTCTAAAACCTTTTTGTTTATTATTTATTTGATTTCCTAAAATATTAAATGATTTAATTATCTTTTTTTTTAATACTTTGTCATTAACTGAAGTTGAATTAATATTAAATTGAATACTATAACTTTCACTTAAACAAGCTGAATTTGCTTGAACAGTTAAAACAACATCATATAATCCATTTTGTTGATAAGTATGTACTGGATTAATATCATTTGACTGACTTCCATCACCAAAATCCCAAGTACAACTCTGATAGTTAGAAGATTTATTTATAAACTCAATTGTTTTTCCATTAATAATATAATCAAATTTTGCTTGAAATATATTCCATACAGACATACTATCTAAAACAGTTGATGAGGCAACTTGCTGTAAGAAAAGTGCTTCAGAATTTGAAATCGCACTTGGCTTGTATGAGCATCCCACTGAACTTTTCTTAAAAATTGTAGAGTAAAAGGTACATGCTGCTAAATAGGAGCCATATATACTAGGATGACTATGGTCAGGACTATACAAATCAATTGTACTGTCTAAGGCGATTGAATTCTTAAATGATATTCCAACTGGCGATACTGTTGCTTGATTATCAATTCCCATAGTCAAATAGCTTTCACGAAGCCTTTCCTGCATACCTAAAAAAGTACAAACAGGAGGATAATTATTACAATTGGTTTGATCACCATATTTTCTACCCCAAGTCATATAGAAAATAGGCTCAGAGCAAATATTATTTGAATCAATCAAGCCAACTAATTGACTTGCATATGGATAAACACTAGCTGCTACATAAGAAGGGCTCAATGAGGGTCTTTGACTTTGGTCTTGTAAAACAACATAATCCCAACTTTGCTGATTAATCTTATTAATTGTTGTTTGATTCTGTGAATGTGCATATAAAGATGTGCCTCCAGGAGTGCTTTGATCATGATTTATGACATCACCAAAATCGTTAGCAATATTTGAAATCATCTCAGGAAGGTCGTTGTAATAGGTGTAACTATTTCCTATAAATAATATATCATAAGTTTGACTGAAAGAGTATACAGGAATTATTAATAAAAATAAAACTCTTCTCATTTTATAATCTTAATTGCACTACAGCTGAAATAAGTGAAGAAGATTGGTCATTTGAATCTATATGCTGATTAAAACTTAAGCTAATTTTCAAATTATTTTCTAAAATATATTTTGAAATACCAATTCTCAAATCCTCATTTGAAGAAATAACAGAGTTTAAATTATCTTCATACTCAGGGCTTATTGATGAGTATCCAAGATCTATTGCGTAATTGTTTTTAAAAATATACCCTAAACTAAAATTAAGACCTGATCCTAATGATAAATATTCAGATATCATTGTTGACTGAAGTAAAGAAAAAGCAATTGGATCTAAGTATATTTGCTCCAAAGAAGAAGCAGTGGCTGAAGCATATTCTCCTAAAAAGGAAAAACCTCTAAATTTTAAAAGTAAATCAATATATAATTGGCGATAATCTGGCAACTGAATATCTCCATTTACATTATATAAGAAAAAATCACCATGGCCTTCTCCAACATTATTTGAAGCGCCATCATTATAACTTGATGCAATTCCAAAAACTAGTTTTAGCTCTTTTTCTCTTTTTATGTCACAAACCTGCAAGTGATTTCCCTCAGAAAAATACCCAAAAGGATAAAAATCTAACCTTCCAAAATATTTAAACCCTCCATAATCCACATCTCTAGAGTTAGTTCCAAAAGAGCTTCTTCCATCTCCTGAAGTTATACCAAAACTTGGATGAACATTAAATCGGCCTAACGAATAATTTAAATCAAGAAAAAAACCAAACTCTCTTCCTGTATTACTAAAACTTCTACTTAATAAACTTCTTTCATTAAATTGAAGATTATCTTGAGTATATGTCATAGCTCTATTATTTCCACTAATTAGTTTTTGACCAAAAGAAAAATTGATATTATTATTCAAATGATAAGCCACCCAAGCATCCAATAAAGGAGAAGACAAACTAAAGTCAGCAAGCATTAAAAAAGAAACTCTTTCTGGTTTTGCAA
>CAZJXE010000180.1:0-2453 GCA_964549835.1 uncultured Weeksellaceae bacterium | reverse complement strand
TTAATTGTTGCAGATCTTTTTGCCCAAAAAATGCATATTGGGGCTTTATAATATTTAAAAGTTTTTCTACTATTGTTGCAACTCCATTAAAATGCCCTGGCCGATATTTCCCCTCTAAATCATTTCCAAGACTTTTAAAATCATATTTTTTTGCTACTTCATTTTTATTATATAAGTCATTATTTTTTGGCGTGTATACAACATCACATTTAACATTATCTAATAGTTTGAGATCTTTATTTAAATCTTTTGGATAATTTTTGAAATCTGTTTTATCATTAAATTGTGTGGGATTAACATAAATACTACAAACAGTCAAATCACATTTTTTTTGACTTTCTTTAATTAATGAAAGATGTCCTTGATGAAGAGATCCCATTGTCGGGACAAAACCAATTATTATATTCTGTTTTTGATTTGAAAGAAATTTAATAAGCTGATTTTTTTCTTTAAAAATATTCATTAAGAAATTTTACTTGATTTATCTAAAGTTTTCAGACAAATCTAATCGAAAAATCTCTGATTTTCAGTATTTTTTTTTATATTTTTGTGGACTGAAAATTTTAGTATGGAAAAGAAAAAAATCTTATACGTTTCTCAGGAGATATGCCCTTATATGAATGAGTCAGCAATGGGTACCTTAAGTAGTGCTTTGCCGCAATTAATGCAAGAGAGCGGAAAAGATATAAGAATCTTTCTTCCTAGATTTGGAACAGTCAACGAAAGAAGACATCAACTACACGAAGTAATAAGACTTTCAGGCATGAATTTAATTATTGATGATTTTGATCATCAATTAATCATAAAAGTTGCATCTATACAGCAACAAAGAATGCAAGTATATTTCATAGATAATGAAGAGTATTTCCCAAGAAGACAAATGTTTCACGATCATGAGGGAAATCTATTAAAAAACAATGATGAAAGAATGATTTTTTATTGTAAAGGAGTTATAGAAACAGTAAGAAAACTAGGGTGGTCTCCTGATGTTATTCATTGTCAGGGATGGTTTACCTCACTTGTTCCAATGTATATTAAAAAGCTATATTCTGAAGATCCTTTATTTGAAAATACAAAAGTAATATATTCAGTTTTTAAAGATGGATATAAAGGTAAGCTTAGTGATTCAATAATTGACAAACTTTTGTTTGAAGATTTAGAAGTAAAAGATCTCAATGGATTAAAAAATCTAAATGTAAATACTTTAAACAAGTTTGCTGTTTCATATGCAGACGCTGTTGTTCAGGCAAGTGAAAAAATTAATAAGACTGTTTTAAATAATATTCAAGATTCAGGAAAGCCATTTATGCAATTTCCAGGTGATGAAGAATATGAGTCTGAATACATTAATTTTTATGAAAACTTTATCAAAACAGAGGAAGAAGTAAGTGTCTAAAAAAATATATTTTTTTATAGTTTTATTTTTTTTTGTTTTTCATTCATGTGATGAATCAAGTCAACTAGGATTAGAAGTTCAGCCTTCTTCAGACAAAATTGAAATATTTTCAAATAACTTTAGTCAATCAGATTCATTGCCAGCATTTGTAATTTCAACAGAATCAGTAGATTCCTTAAGATCAGATGAAACATCTTCACTTTTACTTGGAAAGATTAACTCTGACCCTATTTTTGGTGAAAATATTGGATCATTTGTTACGCAAATAGCATTAAGTGAAAGTAACATTGATTTAGGCACTAATCCAATAGTAGATTCAGTTGTTATGTCATATTCATATTCTGGATATTATGGTGATTTATCAACTCTTTCTCAAATTGCGGTTAATTATGTTGATTTAAACATTTATAAAGATTCAGTTTATTACTCAAATCATCAATTTTCTACTACTCCTTCAGGATCTAATGATCTATTATTGGATTTTAAAATATCTCCTGACACATCAACATCTCCAATATTAAAAATAACATTAGATAATAGTATTGGGCAACAAATCTTAGATTTAGGAAACAGTGGGCTTATAGATAATGAAAGCTTTCTGCAAAACTTTGGATTCTTTTGGCTTACTGAATACTCTCCAACACCAAATTCAATTATATATTTAAATCCGTCTGGCTCTAATTCAGATTTTGTAGTGTATTATCATAATAGTACAAGCGATAGCCTATCTCTTTCATTTAATTTAGATGGAGATGCTGCTAGAATAAATTTATTTAATGAAAAACCGCTTTCAAATTTAGTAATCGATCCTGGTTTTTCATACATCCAGTCTATGGCTGGCTACAAATCTAAAATTGCTTTAGAAAACATTAATATATTAAAAGATAATTTGGATGGAATGGCAATAAATAAGGTTACATTGTCTTTTGATGTGAATAATAATAGCGCTTATCCTTCTCATGAAAATCTATCTTTAGTTAGATTAGATAGTTTAGGTAATAGTGTTTTTTTAGCTGATTTGTCTATAGAAGGAGCCTCGCATTTTGGTGGACAATAT
>CAZJXE010000179.1:0-2480 GCA_964549835.1 uncultured Weeksellaceae bacterium | reverse complement strand
ATTTAATTTACTCTTTAGAACTGCAAACGACCTATCTTTCTTTGCCTGACTAATAATCTGCTTAACCTCTTCAACATTATCATATGATGTTTGCATATATGATAAAGCAACTAAAAATGTAGAGTTAACTCTTCTTTTAAAAGATCTTTTTCCTATACCTACACCCCTTACCTCAATTAATGAAGAAATAGAGTTTGTTAATGCAAATGCCGTACAACTTGACCTAGCGCTATTAGAACCTTGCTTAAAGTGAATGCTTCCTTGAAACTTATGTGATGACAAATAATCATGATGTCTTAAATTATTTTTTGAAAGTACATCTCTTGCATTTTGAACAAATCTATAATTAGTATATTCTCGTAAATTTCTTGGCACATTTAAGTTACCCGTATAAAGAAACATAACATCGTAAATATTTGATATTCCAAAAGTCCCCAATTTTGCAAAATCTTTTCTAAAAGGAGTATACTCGTGAAAATCAACACTAACCTCAGCTTCAAAATCGCTAAAGGCCTGTTTAAGACATTTGCTTTCTTTTGCTAATAATTTTGTATGATCTCTATTAAGGTCTAATCCATTTGATGCATAACGATTATTAATTTCATATCCATCAATATTAGCCATAGGTATTATAGCAAGTGTTATACGATCCAGCAACTTATTGTATTTTTCATTATTTAGTATTTGATCAATAAAATATAAAATACCTTCTGTACTTGCTGGTTCGTTTCCATGAAGCCCTGCTTGAAAAAAAACTTTTACTTTTTCATTACTATTTTTTCTATCAAAAAATAACATCGGGATTTGCTTCCCTTTTTGACTTTCACCTACAAATTCTAATTTAACCACATCACTGTGATTAGCAATTTGTTCATTTAAAAAAGACATCATCTCGTCATATTTTGTAAAACCCTTCTTTTTATTAAAAGCAGGAGTATTGATCTCAATATTTGGATCAGGAAAGAATTTTTTGGTTAATTTTTTAGATTGCGGATTAAGTTGAGGGAATAACATAATTGGCAATAAAAAAAAGTAAAGAAAAAATTTAGTTTTCATTTCTTAAAAACTTAATGATGTTATTAAACGAAAAAGAAATTCACTTCCTTGATGAGGGATATTAGAATAAGGCTCAGAAACATCACCTGTTTGAGTTGGGTATGTAGATTCTTCACTTACATCAACATAGGTAATAGACGCCTGAACTTTAAAACCATAATTACGAGCAAAATACTTACTAACTCCAAAAGAATAATAATTTGGTCTATTATAAAAAGTCCCATTATTTAAAAAAGAAAATTCATCACTAGCTATATGAGTATATCTTAAATCAAAAGAATATAAACTTTTTAATAGATAGCCCATCTGAATATTATATGCGCTTCCTAACATCATTCTTCCATTAACATAATTTGTTACATTTTCTTGCCCATCAACTAAAAAAGAAGATGAGATTGTTCCATTATTTCTAACTCTTTGAGTTATGTTATTTGGTACTATAGATGATGTTTTTTGATATTCACCTATTGCAGAAAAACCATTAATCTTTATCATAAAATCTACTCCCATTTTAATAAAGTCAGGCAAAGATTCATTTCCTAAAGAATCTAAATATATAATCTGTCCTCCTTCCCTTCCTCTTCTACTACTCATTCCTTGATTATAACTATAATTTAATCCAACCACTAATTTTAACGAACGCTCTCTCATAATATCAGCTTGACGAAACTGTCCCATATTTGTAAATAATCCAAAAGGCACATAATCAATTCTTCCACCATATTTTAAACCTCCATGATCATTTTGAAAATTATTCATTCCATCTCCTGATGTTATCTCTAAATAATTTCTCAGATAACTTCCATTTTTAAAACGAATGTCTCTTTGAAGAAAAAAACCAAAATCTCTAATTGCTGCAAAGGAAGATGTCAATCTACTTCTTTCAACCAGCTGTAATGATGCAGAACTCATAGGTAGTTCTCTGTTATCTGACCTCAAAGATCTTTGACCAATAGTAAGCTTAGTCCTTTTGTTAAAAGAATAAGTCAAAAAAGCATCTAATAATAAATTAGAACTTTCTTCACCGGTCTCAGAAACTCCACTTAAATCAAATTGTATTCTATATCCTATATTATTTGAAGGACTTTTGCCTGACAACCTGACTCTTAAGCGACGCATACGGAATCGATTATCATTATAATTTTCATTAAGAGTATCATTAAAAATTAGCCTAGATTCTAACATAGGTTGAATATAACCACCTAATTTAAAACTATGTTCATCCTCACTTACAAACTCTAAACCTTCTCCAAAATTATAAGTATTAAAAGATGCATTTTGAGCATTTAAAAAAACACAAAGAAAAGACGCAAGAAAAAACGATAAGGCTTTATTCATATTATTTATTTTTCAAAGCTTCCTTTCACAGCTAAATCACCATCTTTCATCATAAATTTTCCATTAGCTATTACAGAACTTAGTTT
>CAZJXE010000178.1:0-2491 GCA_964549835.1 uncultured Weeksellaceae bacterium | reverse complement strand
AAGTTAGATATTCCTGTAGGTGAATATAGAGAGTTTACTGCTAAAGAGCTTAACACTTTAAATCAACTTGTTGCAAATTCATCAAAAACCTATAATTCAGATATCTAGTTTAGATTATCTAAAATTAAATCCCACAACTTTTTTCGTGCCTGTAAGCAGGAAATAGCAGTTTCTTCTACTTCGTTCCATTTTTTTTCATCATCACCACAAAGACTGCAAATTAGTTCCAAAGCTAAAGGACCATGGTCTCCACCATCAAGCTCAATATGCCTTTCTAAATAATAAACAAATTTGTCTAAGTTATTTTCAGTATTGTACTCATCAACAATAGCTGTAAACATATCTGGAATTAAATCTTCTCTCCCAAATGTAAAGGCAGAGGCAATTTTATGTGGCTCTTTACTATCAATCACGCTAAATGTTGTATTTAAGAAAGAATCAATTCCACTATTGACTGAAGGAATATGACTAGCGCTAACTTGTGAAACAAACTTCTCAACAGGCTCTGTGTTTGCCCCACACTGTTTCATTGCATCAAGATACATTTCATAATGTGATGATGGGTTATCATCAGCATCAACATCGCTTTCCTCTTCCAAAACAATACTATTTATTAATCGTCTTATTTTACTATCTCCTACAGGCTTCCATGGAGATGATGTACATGTAAGCAATGTTTGCAGGGCTTTTAAAAGAGACATAAAGTCCCAGACTGCATAGGCATGGTGTTCCATAAGGACTGCGATATCACTAACGCTATTTAGTCTTTTGTAAAGAGCATGATTTGTAATTTCATTTCGGTAAGGAGTTAAATTTTTATTTATTATTTCTATTCTTGGATTCATTTATTTGTTTTTAAAAATTGGAACAGCAGAACATGCTTCTCCAAACATTAGACTTTTTACATTTTTTTGGAGTTTTTTTGTAATCGCAATAAATAAGCCTTCACTTAGCTTTATATTACTACAGCCATTAACAATAACTCTCTTTTCTTTATAATCATCAACATTAATACTGTCAATATTTTCTTTAATAATTGCTTGCGTAACTTTATTTTTATTTCCAAAGTAAATTTTTGCATTTGCATTATTTAAATATGTTGTTATTAGCATATATGCCCACATGGGTACTATTACATTGGCGCCACAAAAAACAGCAACAACTTTACCATCATATTTGTTAAAATCAAATTCCTTAAGCGCTACTCTAAATTCTTTTTCTTTTAACACTAAGCCATCAAATAAAAATTGTTTTAAATCTAGCTCTAAGATGTTTTCTTTTGGTGCGTAGGCTGACAAATCAACATTTACAATTCCACTGTCAGCTACTCGATTTTTAATTTCATTAGTTGTCATAACATTCCAAGTTCTAATTTTGCCTCTTCACTCATCATTTCTTTAGTCCATGGCGGTTCAAACACAATATTTACCTTAGCATTTTTGATGACATCTATAGCCTTTACTTTTTCCTCAACTTCCAAAGGAAGGCTTTCTGCTACGGGACAATTTGGCGACGTTAGAGTCATTTCAATCATTACATCATAATCATCACTGATTTTCACATCATATATAAGCCCAAGCTCATATATATTTACAGGAATTTCAGGGTCATATATTTTACAAATCTCCTCAATTATAATCTCTCCTAGTTTTTTTATTTCTTTCTCCTTACTCATTATTTATTATTATATGCTAAAGCGTAAATCTTCATTTGTTTAATCATAGACTTTAAGCCATTTGCCCTTGTTTGTGATAGCTGCTCGTCTAAACCAATTTTTTTTATGAAATCTAATTTAGCGTCAATTATGTCTTGTCCTTTTTGGTTGGACAATACGCGAATCAATAAAGCAATAATTCCTTTTGTCATAATTGCATCGCTGTCGGCAGAATATTGGATTAAATCGTTTTTGTTTTCTGCATGTAACCAAACTTGTGATTGACAGCCAGAAATAATATTTTCTTTAGTTTTAAATTCATCATCAATTTTATTTAGTGATCTCCCCAAATCAATTAAATAATCATATTTATCAATCCAATTTTCAAACATGTCGAATTCTTCAACAATTTCGAGTTCAATTTCATTAATCGCCTTCACTTTATGATAACATTTTAATCGCTTTCTTAAGCGAGTGTAGAAAACAATCAATTTCACTAATTGTATTATAGTGAGCAAAAGATATGCGGGAAGTGCCAGGAATATTAAATTTTTTCATTATTGGCTGAGTGCAATGATGACCGGTTCTAATTGCGACCCCCATTTTATCAAGTATTAAGCCCAAGTCATAATGATGAATGTTTTTTATTGTGAAAGAAATAATTGCAGATTTATTTTTTGCAGTTCCAACAATTTTAAGATTATCAATCGCGTTTAATTTTTCTAAAGCATATTTAAGCAAACTATCTTCATGTGCCTTTATTTTTTCTAAGCCTGTTTCATTAATAAAGTCCAATGCTTTTTTAAAGGCAATAACACCCGCTATATTTGGTGTTCC
>CAZJXE010000177.1:0-2505 GCA_964549835.1 uncultured Weeksellaceae bacterium | reverse complement strand
AAACAAAAGCAAAAAGAGTATTATTAAAACAAAAAAATATAACTTTACCAAAGACACAATATAGAACAATACTTAACGGAGTTTTATATCAGGAAAAAGATTTAATTTCAGATGATTTATCTTTAATGAAAACTGTAACAAAAAAGCAACCAAATAATAGAGAAATTGATGACTTAATTTTTGCATCAAAAGTATGTAAACACACAAAGTCAAATACTATTGTTTTTGCAAAAAACAAACAACTTATTGCTAGCGGTGTTGGTCAAACATCAAGAGTAGATGCTTTAAAGCAAGCAGTTAAAAAAGCAAATAGTTTCAAATTAGATTTGACTGAATCAGTTATGGCCTCTGATGCTTTTTTCCCATTTCCTGACTGTGTTGAATTAGCAAAAAAATCTGGGATTTCTGCTGTAATACAACCTGGCGGATCTATTAAAGACAATTTATCAATTGAATTTTGTGATGAAAATAATTTGAGCATGGTGATGACTGGAACTAGACATTTTAAACATTAAAAAAATATTTATGGGATTTTTTGATTTTATGCAAGAGGCAATTGCAATAGACTTAGGAACTGCAAACACCTTGATTATTCATAATGACAAAGTTGTTGTTGACGAGCCATCAATTGTAGCTAAAAATGTAAGAACTGGAGATGTTATTGCAATTGGAAAAAGAGCTCAACAAATGCATGGGAAGGCGCACAAGGATATAGAAACTCTAAGACCATTAAAGGATGGCGTTATTGCTGACTTTCAATCATCTGAACAAATGATTAGAGGCTTTATCAAAATGATTCCTAGAAAAAGAACCTTATTTTCACCAGCATTAAAAATGGTAGTATGTATTCCTTCTGGTGTAACTGAAGTTGAAAAAAGAGCAGTAATTGATTCTGCAGAGCATGCTGGAGCTAAAGATGTATGGCTTATTATGGAGCCTATGGCAGCTGCAATTGGAATTGGAATTGATGTTTTAGAACCAAAAGGTAATATGGTTATTGACATTGGTGGGGGTACAACAGAAATTGCTGTAATTTCTTTAGGTGGAATTGTATGTGATAAGTCAATAAGAGTAGCCGGAGATGAATTTACTGATAATATTAAAACGTATATGAAAACTAGGCATAATATTGCTGTCGGAGATATTATGGCTGAACAAATAAAAATAAATGTTGGCTCAGCACTAACAGAATTAGATGATCCGCCTCCAAATTATGCAGTTCATGGTAGAGATTTAATGAGTGGAATCCCAAAAGAAATAATTGTAACATATAAAGAAATTGCGGGAGCTTTAAATAATTCTATTGAACAAATTGAAGAAGCTGTTATGGGTGCTTTGTTTCAAACACCTCCTGCTCTTTCAGCTGACATTTATAATGAGGGTTTATACCTAACAGGTGGAGGATCTATGCTAAGAGGGCTAGATAAAAGAATTTCTAAAAAAACAAAATTACCTGTGTATGTTGCAGAAGATCCGCTAAGAGCTGTTGCTAGAGGGACAGGAATAGCATTAAAAAATACTGAAAGTTATACTTTCCTAATAAGATAGAAAAAATCTATGCAGAACCTACTACGTTTCTTAAAAATGTATAATGTTCTAATTGTTTTTTTATTTCTTCAAGGCATTTCAATCAACCTTTATTTAAATAATAATTCATTTCAAAATTCTCTTGTTTTGAAGAAATCAAATTCCGTAAAAGGAGAAATCTATAATTTTTCTAACAATATTTTTGAATACTTTCATTTAAAAAAAATTAATGCACAATTATTAAATGAAAATAGCAAATTACATAACTTACTAAATAGTCAAAAACAAGAAGATCAAATTAAAAAAAAACATAAATATCTTAATGCAAAAATTATTAATAATTCAATACACAAAAGAGATAATTACATAACAATCGACAAAGGGGAAAAACACGGAATATTTCCAGGCATGGGTGTTATTTGTGAAAATGGAGTCCTTGGCATCATTCATTCGACTTCTAAAAATTATTCTATGATCATTTCTGTTCTAAATAAAAAATCAGCAATTAGTATATGTTTAAAAAAACAGAACAATTATGGCTCTTTAAAATGGAATGGCTTCAATTATAAAACAGCAAATATTGAAGGGATTCCAAATCACGTTGAAGTAGAAATTGGGGATACGATCATAACTAATGGCTATAGCACAATTTTTCCAGCTGGAATAAATATTGGTAGCGTAAAATCAAATAAAAAAAATAGTGAGACAGGTAATCAGGACATAGAAATAAATTTGTTTACTGATTTTAACAATGTGAAATATGCTTATATAGTCTCATCTGAAGAATCTTTAGAACAGTTAGAATTAGAAAAGTTTCAAAATGAATAACGAAATTAAATATCTACTTCAATTACCATTTTTTCTATTAATTCAAATATACATACTAAATGAAGTTTTATTTGCTTCATATATTAATCCTTTTTTATATTTAATAGTATTAATTATAATGCCATTTAAAACTCCTAAATGGTATCTACT
>CAZJXE010000176.1:0-2510 GCA_964549835.1 uncultured Weeksellaceae bacterium | reverse complement strand
CCATTTGAAGAATTAAAAATAGAATCACTTCCAAAAGTAACTCCACCATCAATTGAAAAAGAAAAGTTAGGAGTTCCTCCTAAAATATTTGAGAAAGTAATTTCTCCATCATTAGACCCATTACAGCTCACCCCAAATCCATTGTATAGTACATTAGAAGTAACATTTGCATTAAATGTTATGGCGTTTGGCTCAGAAACAAAAACAGAATCTGAAGCAGTACAACCATTTATATCAGTAATTGTAACCTCATGGAATTGATTACCACAAAGGTTATTGAAAATAGATGAACTTTGTGATCCCCCACCGTTTAAAGAATAAGAATAACCCGGTGTACCTGTCAATCCAGGAGTTAGTGAGAATTGAACACTTGCATCACATATTGAATTACAAGATACAACTGAATTAAGATTAAGGTTACCATCTAAATCAGAGGGATCATTTAAAATAAAAGTTTCATCGTTGGTACATAAATTTGCATCTCTATAATAAAGCGTATATGTTCCTGATGATAGGCCGGAAAAAGTAGGATTCGTTGTCCATGAAAAATTATCTAATGAGTACTCATAAGGAGCTGTTCCAGATGTTACTGAAGCCGTAATCTCTCCATCAGAAGATCCATAGCATGAAATATTTTCACCATTATAATTTGAAGTTATACTTCCATTTACAGATAAAACATTTGGTTCTGTAACAGTAAAAGCAGAAGGGGATGATGGAGAAACAGCACAACCATTTATATCAGTCACTGTAAAAGAATAAGTTCCTGCACAAAGATTATCAAATAAAGTATCAGTACCTGAAATTGCAATTCCATCAACCAGATAAGGTAATGTTCCTCCTGAAATTGATATTAATTCAGATGCATTACAAAAACCAAAACATTGATTTGTTGTTTGAGTAGAAATAGTATTTGATAATTCTTGAGGTTGAGTAATTGTTATGGTATCAAAATCAAACACTGAAGGGTCAGTTAAAACATTATTTATAAAAGCAGAATTGCCAAAAAACTGAGCAAAAGGGTTATAAGTTGTATTAAATGCAACTGAATCTACTACAAGCATATAATATGTTGACTCGTCTAATCCATTTGCGGTAACTACAGTTCCACTAGTTTGGCTACTTGAGAAATATGAGAATGTAGCAAAAGCACCTACTTTAAAAGCTTTCAGTTGATATGTTACAAAAGATGGGGTCCCCCCTAATGTAGTATTAGTATCGTTATCTACATAAACATCAATATCTGCAAGATCTCCAAAGCAAGTAATAGGGTTAGAAATAACCACAGAATCAATAGTAACCTGTGCTTTTATTACATTAGAAAATAGCAACAAAAACATCACAGAAATAAGCAATAATAATTTTTTCATCATAATGTAAAAATTAAATGTTTGTTTTAAAAAGCTGCAAGATACAAAAAAACAGCTTATTAAGCTAAATCACATGATTACAATTAAGAATTAAAGATTTAATTGTTATTAAAAAAGTACTTTAAAAAAAAGAATTTGTTTTTTAACAATAAGAATCAAAGGCTTGTGTTAAATTTTCAGCAATCATTTCTGCAGGCCTTCCTTCAATATGATGGCGTTCAATAAAATGGACAAGATTTCCATCTTTGAATAATGCAATGGAAGGAGATGAAGGAGGGTATGGGTGCATATATTCTCTAGCTTTTGCCGTTGCCCCAATATCTTGACCGGCAAAAACAGTTGCAAAAACATCAGGCTTTTTAGAGTTAGATGTTGACATTTTAGCTGCTGGACGTGCGTTAGCTGCAGCACAACCGCAAACTGAATTGACCATTACTAAAATAGTTCCTTCTTTTTTATCTAGCATTTCTGAAACATCCTCTGGACTTTTAAGCTCAACAAAACCTACAGAAGTAAGGTCTTCACGCATAGGCTTACATAATTGTTCTGGATACATTTTTTAATTTTTTACAAATTTATACTTATTTTCTCTTTTTACTAAAAAAATCTAGAAGCAATTTCTTAGACTCATTTTCAAATACGCCAAATTCAATTTTTGTTTTTGGATGAAGAATCTTAAATTCATTTTTTGAAAAACCGTTTACAAGATCTCTAGCGCCAACAACAATTCGGCCAATTCTAGTTAAAAAGGCAGCTCCAGCACACATTATGCATGGCTCTAAAGTTACATATAAAGTACATTCATTTAAATACTTGCCCCCAATATAATCAGAAGCGGATGTAAATGCTTGCATTTCTGCATGAGCAGTTGCATCATTAAGGTGCTCCATATAATTATGAGCTCTGGCTATGATTTGATCTTCACAAGTAATAACAGCGCCAACAGGAACCTCGTCCAAATCAAAAGCTATTTGAGCTTCTTGTAAGGCTTTTTGCATGAAATACTCATCTGTTTTTTTATTAATTTGCATAAAACAAAAATAGTGTTTATTAAATGTCATTTTTGTAATTTTGCAATTATTATCATCATAAATAATGTTTAGATCACACAACCTTGGAGAATTAACTTTATCAGACATC
>CAZJXE010000175.1:0-2539 GCA_964549835.1 uncultured Weeksellaceae bacterium | reverse complement strand
TGGATAATTGATTTAGGTCCAAATGGAGGAGATGAAGGAGGTCAAGTAATTTTTTCAGGTGAACCAGAAAAAATTATTTTAGAAAAAAAATCATTTACTGGAAAATATCTAAAATCTAAAATTTAATTTAAACTTTGAAGATAGTCTTGCAAAATAATTGTTGAACTAACTTTGTCAACTAAACTTTTATTTCTTCTTTTTTTCTTATTAATACCAGAGCTTAATATGATTTTTTTAGCAATAACAGATGTGAATCTTTCATCATATTTTTCAATATTTAAATGCGAAAACTTCTGATTTAATGTATTAATAAAGCTTTGAACTTCATTAGAAATATCATTATCCTTATCATTTAAATTTTTTGGACTGCCAACTACAATTGTGGATATTTCTTCTTTAGCAAGCAGTTCTTGTAAATATGAAATTATTAGTTTGTTACTAATAGTTTCAAGTGCAAATGCAATCTTTCTTGAAGAGTCTGAAATTGCTACTCCTACCCTCTTAGTTCCATAATCAATAGAGATTACTTTAGACACTATTGTTTAATAATTTGATACTTGATATTCTCAGGAAGAACATTAATAAAATATGATCCAGCTGGAAGTTTTGAAAAATCAAACTTATAATCTGAAATTATATCTTCAACATATAAAAATTGTTTTCCACTTAAATTAGTAATCTCTATATTATGTTTTTTATTGTCATTAAAAGACAAATTGAAAATTCCCAGTGATGGATTTGGGTATATATTCATTCTAAAATCATTATCATTAATAATAGTTTGATTAACATAAATAGGAGGAAAAACAATGTAGTCAATCCAAGCACAATCATCACCATCACTCCAAGACCCATCCTTATCATATTCCCATTTAAAGGTATGAGTTCCAGTATTATTTACAGGAAAAGAAACAAAACTCCAAACGCTATCTTCACCAGACCATTCCCCAACTTTAGTTCCATTAATTTTAAACTTTAAAAAATCAAAATTAAACTCAGAAGAGACAAATTTATAGAACGAAATATCTCCAGGAGATAAAACATTTACATAAATAGAAAGTTCTGATTCTTCGCCATCTGGCAAATTAAAGGCTGATCTTGAACTATATGATCCTTCATAAATTTGATTTGCATCAACGACCCATGGAAATGTACCTTGTAACCAAGAATAATTTGAAAAGTCACCACTTTCATAATCTTCATTAATTTCACCGGCAAATTCAGAAAAATCAGTTTGATAAGAATAAATTTGATCATTAATGTTGAATGGAAAAATTATATTAGTACCAACAGGTGTATTATTATCTACAGTAATATTAAAAGATACAATTTGAGACTGAGTAGTATTTAAAAGAGGAAGTGAAGCCGATGAACTATTAAGAGTAATATAGCTACTTAAAGAGGATAAATTAGCAGTTAAATTATATGCATCGGCATGTCCAGTATTATTTACCTCAACTATTAATTCTAAATTTTCCCCAGCATCTAGTTTACCATTACCATTTCCTAAGATTAGATCATTTACAGTAAAACTTATATGATTTAAAATTGGAGAGTTTAATGTTACATTAATATTTGAATTCCAAGTATTTCCCTGATTATCAGAAATATTTAATTGAAAAATTGCAACATGTTGATCTGGAACTAAATCTGCAATTTGAAAAATAAAGGCATTAGTAGTAGTTATAGTTTGATTAGAATTGATTGAGGAAACTGTCTCTAAAGAATCAATAATTGTTATGTATTGGTCTGTGGATGAAAGAACTAAATTTAAATTTTGAGAACTACCTCCTCCAAGATTAAAAAGATCAACATCTAAATTGACAGTTTCACTATAATCTGCCAAAGAATTATTATTACCGTTAATATCTGTAATAAAGTTATTAGTAACATTAACATATGGACCGTTTGGGGATGTTGCTTGAATAGTACTAATATAAGGTTGTTTAAATTGTTTAGTAACAACAATATCTATATTACCAACATTTGAAATTGGACTAAAGTTAAGATTAACAACTCCACTAGCATCACATAATTGTGCATCTAACAAAATTCCATTCATTGATAAAGCTACATAAGAATTTTCTTCAGAATTAACTACAAATGAGCTTGCTCCTGTAGGTAAAATTGCATTATGACTAACGTTTAAGGATGTAGGTATTCCAACATAAGGCATTAATGAAGGGTCACCCATCAAATGATATATTTCCCAATAATATTGCTCAGCCCCACCGGCTTCTGTAACCGCAAGATTTCCTGCATGCAAAATTTGAGCCTGAGTAATAAACCAATCATTTTGATGCTCACCATTCTCATGCATCCAACAGTCATATGCTCCAAGGCCAGTTCCAGAATATGTAGGATTTGCAGAAATATTTGATGTGTTTCCAACAGACCACCAATAATCTTCATCCCAATATGTATTATTACTCGCTCCGATATGACCTAATGCGCCTTTGTTATCAGCCCTTAATAACGCCTCTCCAAAACATACTGGCTCATCAAATTTATTTGGAAGACAACAATTACTTATAACAAG
>CAZJXE010000174.1:0-2543 GCA_964549835.1 uncultured Weeksellaceae bacterium | reverse complement strand
CTTCTCCAAATATCTATATCTTTATGTTTAAAAGGTACAGCATCAATATTATGCTTAATAAATAAAGGATGAGGTTCTTGTCTATCGCGATAATAATCAAACTCATTTTTACATAGATTATCTACAGCAATATTTAAAGTAAATGGTAATGATGGAGGCTTTATTTTATGCTTTTTATCAAGAATGCAACATCTAGGGCAATTAAGATATTTTTCAACAGTAGACCTACTTAATTTAATAGTTTCATCCATAATAATTTTGTAAAAAAGTTAAAGATAAAAATTAAAGTATTTTTTTATTTCCACTCAATAGTCCGTCCAAAAAGGTTAATAAAAGAGAGTTATAGTAATGGATTTGAGTTAATTATAACACAAATTTTTCTACGTGAAACCCACGTGAAACCTACTTTTTGTAACTATAACTGGGTTTAAACCCTATTTCTCATTCCCACTCAATTGTTCAATTGCTCTAATCCAACGCTATGACAAGATTGAATTTTGCGTGACAAACTTATGACAATCCGAATTATTCCTATCATTATGTAAATAAAGCATACTTGTTCAGTTAATCGTAGAGAATTCATTAGAGATTGTAATTAAATTCAATCCTTATTTAACCATTAGAGATTTTATAAAAAAATTTTGTAAAGACTATAATCACTTTAAGGAATTATGTTTATAAATAATGAAAGGTTTTGGCGGAAAGAACCAATCAAAGAAAGAAAAAATTTCAAAAAATAAACAGAAAGTAAATATCGGTCAATTGATTAATAAAGCATTTGAACTACAAGCACAAGGAAAGAAATTAGAAGCAGCAAAATACTATGCATATCTAATTAAACAAGGAATAAAAGACTATAGAGTTTTTTCGAATTATGGAGCATTCCTTGACGAGATCGGAAAACATGAATATGCAGAATTAGAACTTAAAAAAGCAATTTCTTTAAATCCTAAATATGCAAATTCACACTACAATCTTGCAGTTTTATACATGGGTCAAGGAAATTTTGAAAAAGCAGAATTAGAATTCAAAGAAGCAATAAAAATTAAATCAGACTTTACTACTGCTTACTATAATCTTGGATTTATTTTAAGAAATCTGGGTCGATTAAAAGAGGCAGAGTCATTTAATCAAAAAGCACTAGAAATCAATCCTCAATTTACTGATGCATATTTCATATTATCAACTATGCAAGCAAGTGATAAAACTCAAAAATGGCACGAACAACTTTTTTCTGAAAATCTTTTAAAAAATAAAAATAATAAAGAGTTAGTGAATATTTTTTTCGCAAGATCCAATATTCTTCATAAGGAGCAAAATTACGAAGAAAGTTCTAGATACCTTAAATTGGCAAATAAGTTGAAACTTGATCTTAACCCCTCTAAACCTGAGATTATTTTTAATAAATCAAAATTATTACTTATTGAATCTAATAAAAAAGGAATCAACCAAGAAAAACTCGCAAATTCCCCTGAAAGTATTTTTATTGTAGGTATGTTTAGAAGTGGTTCAACATTATTGGAATCAATACTTAGTATGAGAAAAGATGTTTATGATCTTGGTGAGATTGATTTTCTAGAAAAATCATTCTTTGAATGTAGGAAATCTAAACAAGAAATAAATGTTTCTCATTTGTATTGGAAAAAATTAAATAATAAGACTAAATTGAATATCACAACTAATAAAAACCTATTTAATTATCAATTCACAGGCATTATTGCTAAAAACATACCAAACGCAAAAATAATTCATTGCTTTAGACATCCTTTTGATAATATCCTTTCAATTTACCGAGCACATTTTACTGGAGGAAATGAATATTCCTCTTCCTTAGTTGATTCAGCAAAAGTATATTTAGATCAAGAAGAATTAATGACTAAGTATAAGGATAAATTCAGATCGAAAATATATGACTTGAATTATGACTTACTAGTCAGAAATCCTAATCAAAAAATTAAAGATATAATTTCTTGGTTGGGTTGGAATTGGGAAGACAAATATCTGTCCCCACATCTAAATGCGCGTTCAGTTACAACAGCAAGTAATGTGCAGGTGCGTTCACCAATTAATACAAAATCTTTAGGCGGATGGCAAAACTATAAAGAAATGCTTAGACCTGCTATGGAAATCATTATTCAAAAGGATAAATATAAAGACCTTAAGTATTAATGAAGAAACAATATCTGCAAATAACAAAAAATATATATAAGAAATTACCATTTTACAATTTCTCAATATAGAAAGCACCGAGAAAAACCTAAAACAAAACATCTCAATGCATAATTTTAAAAATTATCTCGTTTGAAACCAATTTTTCTAGACTATGACAAGGTTTATACCCTACTTTTTATTCCCACTCAATAGAAAAGGCATTTTTTACCCCTTGAAAACGACTGGTATGATTGGTTTCTTTCAATAAGGCAGTTTCGCAGCAAACCCACAGCAAACCGCATTTTTGAGTGTATGACTACATTCTTGACCTATAAACTATTCCCACTCAATTGTTCCTGGAGGCTTACTAGTAATATCGAAAACAACTCTAT
>CAZJXE010000173.1:0-2548 GCA_964549835.1 uncultured Weeksellaceae bacterium | reverse complement strand
AAAAATGAATAGACAGTCTATTGCTGAATGGTCTAAGAAGCTTTAAAGCCTTTCAATGTTAGTTGAATTAAAATAGATATTAATATAACCATAACACAACCAAAAACATTTAACCAAAGGAAGGGCATCCAGTCATAGAACCAGGCTATAATTATTATTATCTGAGTTATTATTGCTCCAATAAATACGGCATTTGATTTTAATACTTTTAAAAAAAATGCAATTAAAAATATACCCAATACATTTCCATAGAATATTGATCCAATAATATTTACAAGTTGAATCAGGTTGTCTGCAAGATATGCCACACAAGCTAGAGCTATAGCACACAAGCCCCAAAATAATGTCATTATTTTTGTAAAAAAAACAATATTATCATCGTTGACATAGCTAAAATTTCTTTTAAGAATATCAATTGATGTTGTTGTGGCTAGAGCATTAATTTCACTTGAGGTTGAAGACATTGCAGCACTTATTATTACTGCTAGCAGCAAGCCAATTAAGCCTTTTGGAAGATTTTCAAGTATAAAATTAATAAACACATAGTCTTTATCATTTGTTTCAACTTTTACATTATTATCTTTTGCAGCTTTTCCAATTAAAATTTTAGCTCGATCTCTTATGTTTTTTTCTTCATAGTTTAGATTGTCAATTTTTTCTTTTACTTCCGTTTTATCTTTTAACAAAATATCATTTAAAATGTACGTCCTCTCATCAAAGTTTTTTTGCAAATTTTTCTCGAGTTCTTTGTATTCATTCTCATAATTAGAATTAGAAATTATAATTTTTCCTTGGGGATTAAAATTTAATGGAGAGGGATTAAATTGGTAAAAAACAAAAACCATAACTCCGATAAAAAGAATAAAAAATTGCATTGGAATTTTAAATATTCCATTAAAAATCATTCCTAGTTGCATCTCTTTGAGAGATTTTCCGGAAAGATATCTTTGTACTTGACTTTGATCTGTTCCGAAGTATGACATCATTAAAAAGGTTCCGCCGATAATTCCACTCCATACAGTGTATCTATTTTCCAGATCAAATGAAAAGTTTAAAACATCCATTTTTGAGTTAGCTGAAGCAATTTTAATTGCTTTTTCAAAGTTAATATCATTGGGAAAAAGGCTGAAAATTGTAAAAAGTACTATAACTAGTCCTATTAAAATTACACCCATTTGATATTTTTGTGTGAAGTTAACTGCTCTTGTCCCACCTGAAACAGTGTAAATTATTACTAGGGAACCTATAATGATATTTGTTGTTATTAAATCCCAACCGAGTACGGTTGATAGGATTATAGCTGGAGCAAAAATAGTAATGCTTGCAGATAAACTTCTTTGAATCAGAAAAAGAACTGCAGTTAGAGATCTTGTTTTTAAATCAAAACGGCTTTCTAAAAACTCATATGCTGTATATACCTTTAATTTGTGATAAATGGGAATAAATATGGTACAAACAACAATAACTGCAATTGGTAAACCAAAATAAAACTGAACAAAGCCTAATCCATCATTATAGGCTTGACCGGGGGTAGATAAAAAAGTAATTGCACTAGCTTGTGTAGCCATAACAGAGAGACCGATTGTCCACCAATTTGCTTCATTACCTGCTTTTATATAATCTTGACCAGTTTTTGCACCACTGGTTTTTATGGTTCCGTAAATAACAATGACCAGCAGAGTAAAAATTAACACAAACCAATCTAAATTATGCATGACTAATAATTTGTGGTTATAAAAAGGAAAATTAAAAAGTAGATAAAGTTGATAAAAAGTAGAATTGTGTATTCTTTACTCCATTTGATATTTTTTAAATCCATTTATTTTGAATCTTCATTACTTGCTCAATGACATCCCTAACACATCCTTTTCCTCCGTTTTTTTGAGAAATATAGTTAGAAACGGCTTTTACCTCTGGAACAGCATCTTGAGGGCAACAACCAATACCTGCTAACTTAATAATTGGAATATCAGGTATATCATCACCCATTACCAAAACATTTTCTTTATCTAGGTCATATTTCTTTAAAAAATTATTAAAAGGAACAATTTTATCATGTGATTTTAAATGAATTTCTTCTATTCCAAGACCATTTAGTCTTTTTCTAACAGATTCGTTAGTTCCACCTGAAATAATTCCAATTTTATAACCATTATCAATAGCAAATTTCATAGCAAATCCGTCTTTTACATTCATTGTTCTTAATAGCTCTCCGGATTCACTTATGATTAAACTTCCGTCAGTAAGAACCCCATCTACATCAAAAATGAATGCATTTATATCAGCTAATTTTTCTTTATAATTAATTTCCATATTTGTCTTTAATCATATCACTAATAGTTTTATACAGAGATATGGTATTTTTATCATCTAACATTTCCAAATGCATTTTCATGATATTTTTATCATTTCTTCTTGCAGGACCTGTTTGAGCATTGATAGGGTCTAATTTATGAATTTTATTAACCGTTTCCCTAATTAGAGGTTTTAAAATATTAAAATCTAAATTTTTTGAATCAGTCAATTCCTTGGAAAGACCAAATAAAAA
>CAZJXE010000172.1:0-2557 GCA_964549835.1 uncultured Weeksellaceae bacterium | reverse complement strand
AATAATCAACATATTCAATGTTTTTATTTTTACAGAATTCCTTTAAAAGCATATTCAGTTTGATTACTTTATATGTAGGCTTAATTGATTTATTCCAAAGTATTCTATTTGCTGGAAGAACAGAGCATATAAATACATTAATATTATTTTTTTGTGCCATCTCTGCCATTCTAAAAATGTTATCTGCAATATCTTTAATTTGAATTGGTCCCGTGTTTTGTGCTATATCATTAATTCCTGCTAAAATTATTACAGTATTTGCATTTTCTTTGATTACATCATCATCAAACCTCATTAACATCTGAGGTGTAGTTTGACCACTAATACCTTTATTTATAAAATAAGGGTTAGATTTAAAAAAAAATGAGTTATCAGACCACATTTGTGTTATAGAATTTCCCATAAAAACAATTTTCTTGTTTTTTGGTTTAGCTTCCAAAAAATTATAATTGATTATTAGAAAAAAAAGAAATATTTTTTTGATCATTAGTAATGTTTAAATTTTTCAAAGGATTTAACAAGTAATATGATCACAATAATTTCAATTAATAACAGAAAATAATGAATGTAAAAAACTTGGGTTTGGTTGTCAATTATCTGAAATTGATATTCGATAAATTTATAAAATAGGAAAGAAGCTCCTAACCCTAAAAGATAGCCAAATTGTTTTGCAACATCAATAAGAGTGAGTAATCTATCTTTTTTAATAATTAGAGTTTCTCCTCTAACAAGATAGGATCCAAACATAAATGTTAATTGATAGCCAATATAAACAAATAAGGCAATCTGATAATTAAAAGAAAGTAATAGAAAGGCTATGATAACACTTAAAATTACCAATTCAACAAAAAGTGAAATTTTATAAAAGTAATTAATGTTTAAAATTTTTGAATATAAAGTTGCAACAAACAACATCCCTAATGCTAAAAAGATTCCCCCTAAAGAATACACAGATGGTTCTAAAGGAGCATAAATAGTAAAAATACTTCCTACTGATGTTCCTAGAAATAAAGAGTTAAAAAATTTATATTTTATAAAATTTCTATTATTTATTCTTAACTTTCTAGAAATCATGTGATTTAATAATACGTAAGTCTTCTAACTTTAGAGATTTGTTTTGCTAATCTAATTACTTGCTTTGTGTAACCAAATTCATTATCGTACCATACATATAAAACAATATCTGATCCTTCATCAGTTACAATAGTTGCTTGACTATCAAATACAGAACAACAGGAGTTGCCAACAATATCAGTTGACACAAGATCTGGATCAATTTGATAATTGATTTGATTAACTAAATTTCCTTTTATTGCTGATAATCGAATGAGATTATTTACTTCTTCAACATTAGTCTTATTTTTAATTTTCAATCTCATAATTGCTAAAGAAACATTTGCTGTTGGAACTCTTACAGCGTTAGCAGTTAATTTTCCTTCTAATGAAGGAATTACTTTTGTTACTGCTTTTCCAGCACCAGTTGTTGTAATTACCATATTTATTGCAGCAGATCTACCTCTTCTTGGTTTTTTGTGCATATTATCCAAGAGATTTTGATCATTGGTATAAGAATGAACGGTCTCTAAATGTCCGTTAATTATATCATATTTATCATTAATAATTTTTAATATTGGAGCTATACAATTTGTAGTACATGATGCAGCAGAAAAAATATCGGTTTTATCAATATCTATATTTTTATTATTAATACCATAAACAATGTTTGGAATTTCAGTTCCAGGTGCAGTTAATAATACTTTTTTAATTCCTTTTGCTTTTAAATGACAAGACAAAGCTTCTTTTGATTTGAATGCACCTGTGTTATCAATTAAAAGTGCATTTTTAATACCGTATTTTTCATAATCTATAGTTTCTGGTTTTGATCCATCAATTAAATGAATTATTTGTCCATTAACGATTATTATTCTTTTATCAATATCTAGTTCAACTAATCCTTTAAAAGAACCGTGAACAGAGTCATTTCTAAGAAGATTTGCTCTTTTTATTATTTGTTCATCTGTTATATTTCTTACAACAATTGCTTTTAGCCTCATTTGTTGACCTTTTCCGGCTTGTCTTATCAATTCCCTAGCTGCTAACCTTCCAATTCTACCGAAACCAAATAAAACTATGTCTCTTGGCGAAAAAGATATTTTTGAATCTATAATTTCTTTAAGTTTTGCTTTTATAAAAGTCTTATGATTTTCTGGTTTTTCTTCTAAATATTCTGCGGTAAGTAGCCCTAAATCTAATTTGGATGGCGGTAATTCCAAATCAGAAATTACTTGAGTGAGTGCTAAGGCAGTTTTAAGGTCAATTTTTCTTTCAACAACATTTTCAGCATATGCAACTAATCTCATTAATTCTGTTACACCAACATCTAAAATATTTTGTCTGAATAGTACAATTTCTATTCCTTTGTCATACATTAACTGTCCCGTGAGATTTAATAAATTTGCAGCTATTTTCTCATTATCAATCCAGTTGTTTAACTCTTTATCATATAAGTTATAATCAATCATTTTTGTGTTTAGTTTAGTTATACAAATGTATGTTT
>CAZJXE010000171.1:0-2558 GCA_964549835.1 uncultured Weeksellaceae bacterium | reverse complement strand
GTATGGGAGCGGATTTATTTGAATCATATGTTGGATCTATTATAGGTTCTATGGTTTTAGGTGCTGTCTATGCTACCCTTCCTGAGTTTCGTGAAAGTTTTGATGGTTTAGGAGCTGTGTACTTACCTCTTGTTTTAGCAGCTGTAGGAATTGTAATGTCAATCATTGGTACATTTTTAGTAAAAGTAAAAGATGGAGGATCTCCTCATAAAGCATTAAATTTAGGTGAATTTGGTTCTGCAGGTCTTATGCTTGTTGCTTCTTATTTTATAATTAATTCAATGTTGCCAGAGAGTTGGGTAAGTGATGGAATGGAGTATACTGCAATGGGAGTTTTTTGGGCAACTATTGCTGGTTTAGTTGCTGGATTATTAGTAGGAAAAGTAACAGAATATTACACTGGAACTGGAACTAAGCCTGTTACATCAATTGTTGAACAGTCTGAGACAGGATCAGCAACAAATATTATTGCTGGTCTTGGAGTTGGAATGATGTCAACCGCAATACCAATTTTATTAATTGCCACAGCTATACTAGTATCACACAATTTTGCTGGTTTATATGGAATTGCTATTGCTGCAGTTGGAATGTTAGCTAATACAGGTATTCAATTGGCAGTAGATGCTTATGGACCTATTTCTGATAACGCTGGTGGTATTGCTGAAATGGCAGAATTACCACCTGAAGTAAGAGAAAGAACAGATAAATTAGATGCTGTTGGAAATACAACAGCTGCAATAGGAAAAGGTTTTGCTATTGCTTCAGCTGCTCTTACAGCTTTAGCTTTATTTGCTGCATTTATGAAAACAGCTGGTGTAGAATCAATTGACGTTTCTCAACCAGATATTATGGCAGGTTTACTTATTGGAGGAATGTTGCCTTTTGTTTTTTCTGCACTTTCTATGAATGCAGTTGGAAGAGCTGCAATGGCAATGATTGAAGAAGTTAGAAGACAATTTAGAGATATACCTGCACTCAAAGCTGCTTTAGAAGTAATGAAAAAATATGATTCAGATATGTCAAAAGCAACAGCTGCTGATAAGAAAATTTTTGATGCCGCGAATGGTGTTGCTGAATATGACAAATGTGTTGATATTTCCACAAAAGCCTCTATTAAAGAGATGGTATTTCCTGGACTTCTCGCAATTGCTGTTCCAGTTGTTGTTGGTTTTGGAGAAAAATGGTTTGGAATTGGTGGTGCTGAAATGTTAGGTGGTTTGCTAGCTGGAGTAACAACATGTGGTGTTTTAATGGCAATTTTTCAATCTAATGCGGGAGGTGCTTGGGATAATGCAAAAAAGATGATTGAAGAACAAGGAAAGAAAGGAACTGAAGCACATAAAGCAGCTGTAGTTGGTGATACCGTTGGTGATCCATTTAAAGATACATCAGGACCATCTTTGAATATTTTATTAAAGCTTATGTCAGTTGTTGCTCTTGTAATTGCCCCATCATTAACTAACACAGCTGATATCAAAAGCGATAAAGCATTAGAGATTATTTCTAATGAACAAGAAGCAAATCTTTATGAAGAAGTTGAAAGTGATGAGGTTGTTATTTATACTGGTGTAATTGATTTTGAAATAAATAAAGGAAATAATACAACTCTTTTATCAAATTTAACTTTAAGTAATGATATGTTTTGTCAATCTGGTGGAGCAAAGTGTGATCAATTTATTTCTAATTGCACTGAATCTTTAGTGTTTGAAAAAACTTCATCGGTTGCTGTTTCAAGAATAGATGCCTATTCGTACCAAATTGATGGAAAACTTAGTGTTTCTTCTTCTAATGATGTTGAGGCAACTGCTTATTATAATGTTATGAATGATAACACAATTTCAGGTGAACTTGCTTTCAATGAAATGGTTGTAAAATTTAAAGGGAAAAAATAAATTATTATTTAGAAAGACTTTTTAATTTAGTTTCGATCTTATTTATGATTTCATCAAGTTCATCTTGATTTTCAGAAAAATTAATATTATCAACTTCAATTATTAATAATTCTCCCTTATTGTATTCATCTATCCATGCTTCATATCTTTCATTAAGTCGGGTTAGATAATCAAGCCTAATACTATTTTCATAATCTCTACCTCTTTTTTGAATTTGCTCAACCAGTTTAGGAACAGATGCTCTAAGATAAATTAAAAGATCAGGACCATCAATAAACCCATCCATCAAATTAAATATTTCTTTATAGTTTTCAAAATCTCTAGAACTCATTAGACCCATGGAGTGTAAATTTGGAGCAAATATATACGCATCCTCATAAATAGTTCGATCTTGAATATATTTATCACCACTTTTTTTTATATCAATTATTTGTCTAAACCTACTATTCAAAAAATAGACTTGAAGGTTAAAAGCCCATCTTTGCATTTCTTTGTAGAAATCATTTAGATAAGGGTTATTTTCAACGTCTTCGTAATGAGCCTTCCATTTGAAGTGCTTAGATAATAAGGTTGTTAAAGTAGTTTTTCCCGAACCAATATTTCCTGCTATAGCAATATGCATCTTTATTTTTTTTACTAAAATAAAAAAGAATTTTTATTGAATAT
>CAZJXE010000170.1:0-2558 GCA_964549835.1 uncultured Weeksellaceae bacterium | reverse complement strand
AAGTTATAGATTTTGTTAAAATAGTTACTTTAAATAAATTGATTTTTAATTTCATTTAAAAAATTAATTGCAAAATCAATATCAGTCAAATTTTCTTTTTTTAAAACTAATTTATCTTTTACTTCTTTTAGCTCACAACTTTTTGGTTTATTTTTTAAAAAGCTTAAAACTTTTTTAAATTGCTTAGATTCAAAATAAACTGACTTTTTATTTGATGTAAAGTAACCTCTAAAAATATTATTTTTAAAAATTATTTTTTCAAAACCAATCTCTTTTCCTATCCATTTTAATATTACAGCAGAAAATAAAATTTCTAATTCTTTTGGAGTTTTTCCAAATCTGTCAATCAATTTATTTTTAAAATTACTAAGCTCCTCATAATTATCAATTTTATTTAGTTGTTGATATAGATTTATTCTTTCTTCAACATTTGAAACATATTCTTCAGGTATCAAAATTTCTAAATCGGTATCTAGCTGACAGTCTTTAATAATAAACTTTTCTTTTTCATCATTAAATAAATTTTTAAATTTCTCTTCCTTAAGCTCTTCAATTGCTTCATCTAAAATTCGTTGATACATTTCAAAACCAATTTCATTTATAAACCCACTTTGATCAGCACCAAGAAGATCTCCTGCTCCTCTTATATCTAGATCTCTCATTGCTATTTTAAATCCACTTCCAATATTTGAAAATTGTTCTAGTGCATTTAGTCTTTTTCTTGAATCGTCAGAAATTTGGTGTGTTGGAGGACTAATTAAATAACAAAATGCTTTTTTATTGCTCCTGCCAACTCTTCCACGCATTTGATGTAAATCACTCAAGCCAAAATTTTGAGCATTGTTTATTATAATTGTATTTGCATTAGGAATGTCTACTCCATTCTCAATTATTGTTGTACAAACCAAAATATCAAACTTACCCTCAATAAAATCATTCATAAGAATTTCTATTTGATTTCCTTGCATTTGTCCGTGTCCAGTTTTAATCTTAGCATCAGGACATAATCTTCTTAAAAAATTAGCTACCTCTTCAATATTTTCAATTTTATTATGAACATAAAATACTTGTCCATTTCTTGAGATTTCATATGAAATTGCATTGCTAATTATATCTTCATTTAGACCTATTATTTTTGTTTCTATACTTTGTCTATTTGGAGGAGGTGTATTAATTATTGAAAGATCTCTTGCGCCAAGAAGAGAAAACTGTAACGTTCTGGGTATTGGTGTTGCAGTTAATGTAAGTGTGTCAACATTTGATTTAAATGCCTTTAGTTTTTCTTTTATATTTACTCCAAATTTTTGTTCTTCATCAATAATTAATAGGCCTAAATCTTTAAATATTATATCATTTCCAACAATTCTATGTGTTCCAATAACAATATCAATTTTACCTTCATTTAATTCTTCAATAATTTTTTTCTGTTCTTTTTTTGTTCTAAATCTGTTTATGTAATCGATTTTACATGGAAAGTTTTTTAATCTTTTTGAAAATGTTTTAAAATGTTGAAGAGCAAGAATTGTTGTTGGAACCAAAACAGCCACTTGTTTATTATCAGTAATGGCTTTAAAGGCAGCTCTTATTGCAATTTCAGTTTTTCCAAAACCGACATCTCCACAAACAAGTCGATCCATTGGAGTTATTTTCTCCATATCATCTTTAATTGCATTCGTTGCCTTGCTTTGATCAATGGTGTCTTCATATATAAATGAAGCTTCTAATTCATTCTGCAAATAACTATCTCTAGAAAAAGCAAAACCTTTATTTTTCTTTCTTTTTGCATAAAGTTTTATTAAATCAAATGCAATTTTTTTGACTCTGTTTTTTGTTTTTTCTTTTGATTTTGACCATGCTGGGGTTCCCAACTGATTTATTTTTGGAATACTTCCTTCTTTAGCTGAGTATTTTGATATTTTATGAAGAGCATGAATACTAATGTATAATATATCACCTCCTTTATAACTTAATTTTATTACTTCTTGTTTAACATTATCGTTGGATATCTTGTGTAAACCATTAAATTGCCCAATTCCATGATCAATATGAGTGACATAATCACCAATTTTAAGATTTGTAAGTTGTTTTAAAGTTATACTTTGCTTGTCGCTAAATTTTGTTTTTGATTTAAATTTATGATATCTATTGAAGATCTGATGGTCAGTAAAAATCTCGACTTTATTTATTTGGTCACAAAAACCTTCATGAACTGAATTTTTAATAATTTTAATTTCAGATGAGTTAAATTTTTCTTCAAAAAGATTATAAAACCTATTTTCTTGTTCTTTTGAAGAACATGAAATTATATTTTGAATATTATTTGAAATGTTGTCATTTAATTTGTCAATAAGTAGATTTATGTTCTTGTTGAAATGAATTTGAGGTTCACATTTAACTTGAATTGTATTTTGAGGTTTAAAGTAAGGATTCTCTAATTCAATTGTTTTATGTTCTTTTAATGCATTAATTAATTCCTTTCCTTTAATAAAGAAATCATTATAGTTAGATTTTTCTTTTACACTGTTTTTTTGAAAATCGAAGATTGTATTTTTATATAG
>CAZJXE010000169.1:0-2588 GCA_964549835.1 uncultured Weeksellaceae bacterium | reverse complement strand
TTCCAGCATGTTCTGACTTACTTCCTACCATAAATCCAGTTACATCCTGTAAAAAAACTAATGGGATTTTTTTCTGATTACAATTAGCAATAAATCGAGTTGCTTTATCAGCTGAGTCATTATAAATAACACCACCAAATTGCATTTCACCATTTTTTGTTTTTACTAATTTCCTTTGATTAGCAACAATTCCAACAGCCCATCCATCAATTCTAGCATATCCTGTTAAAATAGTTTTTCCATATCCTTCTTTGTACTGATCAAATTCAGATTTATCTACCAATCTTTTGATAATTTCCAACATATCATAGGGTGTTGTTCTATCTTTAGGTAAAATTTCAAAAATATCTTTACCATTAAATTTTGGTACTTGACTTTTGGACCTATTATATCCAGCATTTGCTGAATCTCCTATTTTATCAACTATTCGTTTAATTTTTTCTAGTGCATCTTTATCATTCTTTGCTTTATAATCTGTAACACCAGAAACCTCACAATGAGTTGTAGCACCGCCTAGAGTTTCATTATCAATATCTTCTCCAATTGCTGCCTTTACCAAGTAACTTCCAGCTAAAAATATACTAGCAGTTTTGTCTACAATAATTGACTCATCACTCATAATAGGTAAATAAGCACCGCCAGCTACACAACTCCCCATTATTGCAGCAATCTGAGTAATACCTTGGCTACTCATTATAGCATTGTTTCTAAATATACGTCCAAAATGTTCCTTATCAGCAAAAATTTCATCTTGCATTGGAAGATATATACCAGCAGAATCAACCAAATAAATAATTGGAATTTTATTTTCAATAGCTATTTCTTGAGCACGCAGATTCTTCTTTCCTGTTATTGGAAACCAAGCTCCTGCCTTAACAGTTGCATCATTAGCAACAACAATGCATTGTTTCTTACTTATATATCCAATTTTAACAACTACACCTCCGCAAGGACAACCTCCATGTTCTTCATACATCTGATCACCAGCAAATGCACCAATCTCTATAGATTTTGATTTATTATCAAATAAATAATCTATTCTTTCACGAGCAGTCATCTTGCCTTTTTTGTGAAGTTTATCTATTCTTTTTTGACCTCCACCTAATTTAACTTTAGCAAAACGTTTTTTCAAATCAGATATTAAGAATTTATTAAATTCCTTATTATTCTTGAATTTTTTATCCATACAACAAATTTAATCAAATAAAACCCAATTTTAAAATAGGTATTTTTACTAATATTTTTGAGAAAAGAGACTATAAAGTACTATCTAAATGCTAGAAAAGTAGGTATATTTTATAAGAGTAAATTAAAAAAATATTTCTTGAGCTAATCTAAAAGTATTTGCATGTGCTTCAACTATAGTATTGATATCTGGAGAATATCCACCTCCCATACTGATTTGAATAGGGATTTTATTCTTATTACAATAATCTAAAACAAATCTATCTCTTTCTTTACATCCATTTAAAGAAACAGATAATTTACCAAGCTTATCATCTTCAATTATATCAACACCCGACAAATAAAAAATAAAATTAGGCTCAAAATTTTCTATCAACTTAGGCACTTCATATTTAATAACTTTTAAGTATTCAATATCTGATACGTTATTTTGAAATCCATAATCAAAATCACTTTTTTCTTTTCTAAATGGATAGTTATTCTCACCATGAAATGAAGCAGTAAATACATTTGCTTTATTACGAAAAATTTCTGCTGTTCCATTTCCTTGATGAACATCTAAGTCTAGAATTAATATTTTTTCACATAAATTTCTATCTATTAAATAATTTGCAGCAATAGACTGATCATTTAAAATACAAAATGCTTCAGCTCTATCTGAGAAGGCATGATGAGTACCACCAGCAATATTTAATGACACATTATGATCAAGAGAATATAATGCACTTTCAATAGTTCCTTGTATAATTTTTTTTTCTCTATCAATTAATAGTTGAGACATAGGAAACCCAATTGCTCTCAATTCTTTTTTATTTAATTTAAAATCTAATAATTTATCATAATAAAATTTGTTGTGAGTTAATAGAATATCATCATCACAAATATCACTAGGGCAAAAAAAGTTGTCATTTGTACATGTACCCTCTTTTATTAACAAATCGGGAAGCAGCTTATATTTAAGCATAGGAAATCTATGTTTCTTTTCAAGAGGTAAATTATAAATAAGATCATTTGCAATTTTTAACATAAATTACAGCATTTTACTGAACAAGTAACTTCTTTTCTACTGTTCCATCATCATAGATATAAAAAAGAAGTTGATTTTTAATCTCATTAGATTCTTTTCCTAATATATCAACCCTTCTGATAAGAGTTTTAGGATTTATGATATCAATATTAAAATGATTTGTTGAATTACAACCAATAAGCCCCATCATATCAAACTTAGATACAAAATTCCATACTTCAACGCTAGCATCAATATCTTGGTTAGCCCAAAAAGAAAGAGGAGATGGCCAATCATGGTCTCCATTAATAATTTTTAATTCTTCAATTGAAACACAGCCATTACCATTTTGCCATGAATATCTTTCAACAGTACTTCCATCAGAAACATTGATATT
>CAZJXE010000168.1:0-2589 GCA_964549835.1 uncultured Weeksellaceae bacterium | reverse complement strand
CTTCTTTACTAATTCTTGGTCTGAAATATTACTTAATAGCATACTACTTTAATTTGGTTATTAAAAAATTAAGTAGATATATATGCTATAAGCTTTTGTTTAGGTTAATACAATTATGATTCAAAAATAGCTAAACTTTAGAAACTATACAAATCATATTGTTTATTTTTGCAAAATTCTGATATTTTACATGAGTAAATTACATAAAAATCCTAATAATAAAATCAACATTATTGGTGCAAAACAGCACAATCTAAAAAATATATCTCTATCGATTAATAAAAATAACATAACTGTAGTTTCCGGTGTATCTGGATCAGGAAAATCGACATTAGCATTTGATACACTTTACGCTGAAGGACAAAGAAGATACATTGAAAGTCTTTCTTCATATGCAAAACAATTTTTAGGAAAAATTGAAAAACCAGATGTTGATGAAATTAATGGTATTTGCCCTGCAATAGCAATAGAACAAAAAACTATAACCAAAAACCCAAGATCAACAGTTGGTACCTCAACAGAAATTTATGACTACTTAAAATTACTTTACGCTAGAGTTGGAAAAACAATTTCTCCGATTTCAAATCAATTAGTAAAAAAGGATCAAGTTAAAGATATTCTAGATTATATTTTAAAGCAAAAGATTAATTCTAATGTTTTAATAATTGCAGACAGCAAAAAAAATAAAGAAAAAAATTATGAATTAATTAATAGACTTAAAAAAAATGGTTACTCAAGAATATTAATTAAAAAGAAAGTTTATAAATTAAAAGAAATTGATATGCAAAATATCAATAATGATAAAATCTTCACAGTTGTCGATAGAATTTTTATCGAGAATAAAGTTGATCAAAATAGAATAACAGATTCTATAGAATCAGCTCTATTTGAAGGAAGTGGACAATGTTTAATTATAAACGGATCAACTGAAAAAAAATTTTCTACCAAATTTGAATTAGATGGTATTAAATTTTTAAGCCCATCTCCTGAGCTATTCTCATTTAATAACCCCTATGGAGCGTGTAAGAAATGTGAAGGTTATGGCAGTATTCTAGGCATCGACAAAAACAAAGTAATAAAAGATGAAAACTTATCAGTCTTTGAAGGAGTTGTTGCTCCGTGGTCGGGACTAAAATTATCGAAATGGAAAGATAGATTTGTTAAAAAGTCATTAGATTTTAATTTCCCTATTCATAGACCATATAAAGATCTGTCAAATGAAGAAAAAGAAATTCTTTGGCATGGAAAAGGAAATTGTAAAGGTATATATCAATTTTTTGACTTTTTAGAAACTAAAAAATATAAAATACAGGCAAGAGTTTTAATTGCTAGATACAGAGGAAAAACATCATGTGATGCTTGTAATGGTACAAGATTAAGAAAAGAAACACAATTTATCAAAATTGGCAGCAAAAATATTTCTGAAATAAGTAATCTTTCAATCAAAGAAGCATTAAATTTCTTTTTAAAACTTAAGTTAGATAAAAATGATTTCTCTATAGCAGAAAGAATATTAGATGAAATAATAAGTAGATTAAGGTATTTAAATGATGTGGGCTTAGAATATTTAACTCTTAGCAGAAAAGCAAAAACACTATCTGGGGGAGAGTCTCAAAGAATAAATTTAGCAACCTCTCTTGGAAGTTCATTAGTTGGTGCAATGTATATTCTTGATGAGCCCAGTATTGGGCTCCACCCAAGAGATACAAGCAAATTGATCAAAATATTAAAAAATTTAAGAGATATAGGTAATACCTTAGTAGTTGTAGAACATGATGAAGAAATTATGTTAAATTCTGATTTTATGATAGATATTGGCCCTGAAGCAGGAATACATGGTGGTAATATAATTTTCAATGGAGCAACTAGTGATATTTATAAAGAAAAATCAAGTTTAACAACAAAATATTTAACAAATGAGCTGGAAATTAAAAAGCCAGATTTTAGAAGAAAATGGAACGACTATGTGCAAATAAAAAATGCAAAAAGAAATAATCTAAAAAATATTAACGTTAAATTTCCACTAGACTGCCTAACACTAATAACAGGAGTAAGTGGATCAGGAAAATCATCACTTATTAAAGATGTACTTAAACCTGCCTTTAATAATAAAATTGGTATTTATGAAAAAGATGAAGGATATTATGATTCTATTAAGATTACTACAGACAAAATAAATAGACTGGAATTTATTAATCAGAATCCTTTAGGGAAATCCTCAAGATCAAATCCAATTACATATATAAAAGCGTATGATGAAATTAGAACATTATTTTCTTCCCAAGCTTTATCAAAAGCTCGAAAATATAAAAGTGGTCTATTTTCTTTTAATGTTGATGGAGGAAGATGTGATTTTTGCAAAGGTGAAGGTGAGATAAAAGTTGAAATGCAATTTATGGCAGATGTTCATCTTAAATGTGAAGACTGTAAAGGGACAAGATTTAAAGATGAAATTTTAGAAATTAAGTTTCATGAAAAAAATATAGCAGACATATTAGAAATGTCAGTTGATCAAGCAATAGATTTTTTTAATGAACATAATAAAGAATCTATAGCAAATAAAATTAAACCTCTTCAAGACGTTGGACT
>CAZJXE010000167.1:0-2591 GCA_964549835.1 uncultured Weeksellaceae bacterium | reverse complement strand
TTGGCGAATCTGCAAAGCAGCTAAATGAAACTATAACTGCAGCTTCAGCTATTTCAGAATATAATGGTCAAATTCAAGAAGGTGTAAAAAATATGAATGCGTTAAATTCTTTATATGAGTTACAACTTCAAACATCTAATCAGCAAATGGAGGCAACGAACTTATTTTTACAAAACTTGCAATCTTCAGTTGAAGATTCAAAGAAATTCCAGCAACAAGTTGCAAATTTAGCTGAGAATCTTGAAGCATTGAACTCAGTATATGCCAATATGCTGAATGCGATGAATCCAAATAAATAATTGTTAATCAATAACAGAACTAGATAGATGGCATCCGGAAAACTTTCTCCAAGACAGAAGATGATTAACATGATGTATTTAGTGCTTACAGCACTACTTGCTTTAAATGTTTCTAAAGAGGTACTTAATTCCTTTTTTGAGGTAAATACAGGTGTTGTTAGAACAACATCTAACTTCGCCAGCAAAAATATTGAAACATACAGTGATTTTACTGCAGCAGCAGAGCTAAATCCAGTCAAAGCAGGCCCATTTAGGGATCAGGCACTTGCAGTTAAAAGTGAGGCTGATGCTATAGTAAGATATATTCAAGAGTTAAAGTATAAACTTGTTCTTTCAGTAGATAAATCTGTTTTTCTTGGACAATATAAAGATTTAGAAGGAGAAATTATTGAGGGAAATGAAACTCAACTTGAATGGGGAGAACTCTCTAAAGAACAAAAAAAATTACCTATTGCACATCTTTACAATAAAAAAAATAGAGATATTGCTGGAAAGGTTTTAATCCGTACTGGAGCAGCAGCATCATTGAAGCAGCAAGTTGAAACATATAAAAATAATTTATTGTTGTTAGCTGGTAATAATGAAGTATTAATAAATAATATTAATTCTGCTTTAGCTACAAAAGACAAGATTGGTAAAGGAGCAAAAGGGAATATCTCTTGGGAAAATTATAATTTTTTAGATATGCCTTCTGTAGGAGCTTTAACTCTTCTATCTAAAATGCAATCAGATGTTAGAAATACAGAAGCTGACATAATTAAGCTTTTAAAAGAGAATATAGACGCAGGGTCTTTAAAATTTACGTCTGCTGAGGCTATTCAAATACCAACATCTACATTTGTATTACGTGGAGATTCTTTTAGATCACAAATTTTTATTTCAGCAAAAGATACAACTCAAGATCCTATGATTTATGTTGGAGAATATGATTCAATTGGACCTGGTCAATATGAGATGGTTGGTGATTATGATACAATTAAAGTTGTAAACGGAAAAGGACTTTTTAGTCAAAAAACTAGAGCTGTTGGAATGCAAAACTGGGGTGGTTTAATTTCTATGAAAACTGAAACAGGTACCAAAACATATCCTTTTAAGGGAAACTATTTAGTTGCAAATAAAACTGCTGTTGTTTCTCCTGTTAATATGAATATTTTATACTTGGAAGTTGATAATCCTTTACAAATTTCAGTACCTGGTTTTTCTGCTGGTGAAATTACTGCTTCTATCTCTAACGGATCTGTTTTTGCGAAAAAGAAGAGTGCTGGAGAATATATTGCAAGGCCTAAGAAAAAAGGTAAGGCATCTGTTTCGCTTTTTGCTAAAATTGATGGAAAGAAAACTAAAATGGGTTCTGTTGAATTTAGAGTTAAAGAGGTTCCACCACCAAAGGCTAAAGTTCAGCTTGCAAAACAAGTTGGTGGTACAATAATTATTGAAAAAATGCAATTAGTTAATGCTGGTGGTGTTCTTGCTGAATTAAAAGATTTCGATTTTAAGGGAGTTAGATACATAATTACATCATACAGACTAACAGGAATGTATAAAGGAGAACAAATGAAGGAAGATGTCAAAGGCCCTGCATTTAGTGAAAAAATGAAAACTATAATAAAAAATACTAAGTCAGGTAATACAATAACTATATCAAATATTCGAGCTAAAAGAATCGATACTAAAAATACTAAGGAAAGACAATTAGATCCTTTAGTTTTAGAAATTAAATAATACAATTATGAAAAAATCAATTAAATTTTTATCAAGTATATTCCTTTTAGGAATAATCGTTTCATTTTTTTCAAATGATCTAAAGGCACAGGATGTCTTGAGTGTTGAAGAAATGAATTCTGTCTATAAAAAAGAGTTAACATTAAATAAAAAGGTGCAATCATACACACCTTTGAGAGAAGCTGATGTTATGTGGTCAAGAAAAATCTGGAGAGAAATTGATCTTAGAGAAAAGATGAATCATCCTTTTTACTACCCAGAAAATGATGGTGTAGGTGCAACCACAGGAGATAGAAGAAGCTTAATAGATGTTATTTATTCTGCAATTAAAGAAGGAAGTATAACAGCATACGGTAATGCAGCTATTGATGACGAATTTAGAGAGCCAATGACTCAAGAAGAAATAAAGAAAATTGGTGGAGCAAAAGAAGAAATAGTTGAAGTAATTGATTTTGAAGCATTAGCAGCAGGAGTTGATCCTGAAGATGCTAAAACTACAAGATTAATAAAATCAGAATTTAATAGAAATACTATAAAAAAATGGAGATTAAAAGAAGAATGGTTTTTTGA
>CAZJXE010000166.1:0-2596 GCA_964549835.1 uncultured Weeksellaceae bacterium | reverse complement strand
AAATATTTTCCAGGCTTAATTTTATTTATATAATTCTTTTTTTCAGCAAGCCATTTAAAAGAATTAACATCAACTAAAAGTTTGTTTTTTTCTAATAAAGAGACAACATCAGAAAAATCAGAATTGCTATTTATGAAAATATAACGTTCCTCAATTCCTTCACCAAATTCAATATTAGCTTTAAAAATCTTTTTATAGAGATCAAAAGCAACAATAGACAAAAGTGCTAAGCCAGAAATAAAAACAATAACTATTGTCCTGTGTACTAAAGAAGATTTACTCTTTTTCTTATTCTCTTTCAATTTAAACTCTTTAATAATTGTTTTGCTTTAATATTATTTGAATCAATAATTAATAATTGATTTAAATATTTTTTGGCCAAAAATAAATCATTCTTTTTAATGTTTAACAAAATTAAGTTTTCATAAGCAAGTACGTAATCAGGATCAAGATTAATTGCAATTGATAAATTATTTTCAGCTAAAGCATATTCCTCTTTTAAAATATTAAGATATGACATATTTAAATAAAGTTCTTTTCTTTCAGGATTTAATTTTTTAATATTTTCTAAAAGTTGTTCCGCCTCATTAAAATTTTGTGAATTAATATGTAATGCAATTAGCTTAAGTTTATAATCTATAATAAAAGGAGATAAATCAATTGATTTTTCAAATAATGAAATAGCTTCATCTTCAAGACCATTTTTAGAGTAAGCCTCTCCAACTCTAGAAATTGCAAGAGACAAAATATCATTAGAAAAAACATTATAGTCAATATCTATATTAGCCAAATAATAATTAATTAATGAAAAATAATCTTCCTTTAAATAATAAAACTGGATATAAAATGGATATGAAGCAATTTTGTCAGAATTATCTAAAAAAGCTATTGCACTATCCAAATACAGAGGATTGTTTTCAAAACTTTCATACCTCTTCAGATATGCTTTGGCTTTAGATAAATTGGTAGGACTATCATTATTTATTGAGAACAAACCAACAAATTTTCTTTCTAAGCTTTCTTGAGATTTATTCATCATTTTAGGAATTGCTATTTTATGATCAGATATTGTAACATGAGGGATGTCAGATGAGGATGAGCTTGGCATATGACAGCTCGCACATTCATTGGTATTTTCTTTTACTTCGCACACGCTATGACAATCCATACATTTTTTATCAAAATAATTTACTGACAAACTTTGTACACTTTTATGGGGATTATGACAATTTAAACATGTCATATCTGAATTTTTAAAACATTCACTTTGTTTTAGTCTTTCAACATGTGAGGCCATGATAAAACTATTATCATTTTCATATTTAGGAAGATAAACATCAATAAACTTATTTAGTTCCATTCCAGGTTTAAAATCTGTAAATGAGGCATTGTCAGCTAAAACTGATGTTCCTTGCAGATGACACCTTGAGCAAACATCAAACTGTAAATCTTTAGTTAGTTTTGAAGGATTTACAATTGAATAATCAATATATTTTGATGTATCAACTATTATACCCATACTTTTCTCCATTACATGAACTTCACCTGGACCATGACATCTTTCACAGTCAATCCCCTGTGGAATACTTTCGTATCTATTGTTAGATCCATCATAATGATTAGGATAAGCATTATGGCAACTAATGCACTCCATATTTATTTCTCGAGCAAATCTTGTATTATTACCTTTTTCATATCCAGGTGGTAAATCAGAAATCTTGTCCTGTGCATAATAAGTATATGGAATTTGATGCAAATAACCATTTATTTCATAAAGATGAGAATTTGTGTGATGGCCAGATCCAATTATATAATCTACCTTTTTATCAAAATTATGAACTGTATCTCCTTTGCTTAATCTAAATTCTTTGATCCATAAACTATCATTTTTCCAAATTGGCATATAGGTTAAATTCTTTACAGAATCAAAGACAAGATCTGGAGAATTAGATAATAATGAGTTTTGCTTAACAGCTAGAGAAAAGGATTTTCCCATTCCAGTTTGAATATATGATTCATATATTTCATAATGACATGCTTTACATTCATTCATTCCAACATATTTAACTGTATCATTATGACCAGCATATTGCTGATATGAAACATAATCTCCTCTGCTACATGAAAAACATAGCAAAATAAAAAAACTTATAAAAAGCCTCATCTATTTAGTTGAAATAAAAGTTCATCTTTTTTTATAAAACCAAATTTTTCAAATAATTTAATACTTCTTGTATTATCACTATTAATATTGGCATATAAAGATAATAAATCTAAATCTTCCCATGCAAATGAAATAAGCAAGTCAAGTGATTCCGACCCATAATTTAAATTTTGAAACTCTTCTTTAACTATAATTCCAATACCTGCAGATTTAGTTTTAAAGTCATAATCAAATAAATCTATCAAGCCAACAGCTTTTTTTTTATGTTCAATCACAAATCTTAATTGGTTATAAGTAGAAATTGATGTATTAGAGTTTTGAATAAATTCTTTTAAAACTGTTTTAGAATAAAATTGGGGGTTATCACTAAATTCAAAATAATTTATGTTATTCTCAATTGAATATAAAAAATCAAGATCCTCTAATTTAAGA
>CAZJXE010000165.1:0-2600 GCA_964549835.1 uncultured Weeksellaceae bacterium | reverse complement strand
AAAATTTATAATTACACCCCATGCTAATGTATGGGGTTTTTTAATTAAGTTTGCTTAAACTATAATGATGAATGTAATTTTATTTGATAGTAATAGAGTGGATTTTTATCCTCTTTCGTTTACAAGACCAATTTCTTGTTTTAGAGTTGGTATTCTAACTATTAAAGAAAAATGGGAAGTTTTTTTTGATTCGGTATCTATTTACTCTGAAGATTATTTGTCTAAAAAATTTCAGTCTAACATTATGGAAGATAATATTTGGATAAATGCCCGAGCACTTCCATCTCAATCATTAATAACTGAAATTAAAAATTTAAGAATAGGAGAGTGTTTAAATCATGGTGATTCAAAAATAGCTTTCAGAAGCAGTTCATATTCTGCAAAAAATTTAAATAAGGTTAAGTCAAATGCTAACCTTTCTATTATTAATTCAATATCTGATATTTTTTCTTTTAATGGTGAAGAAATAAAAAATGATTTTAAGAGAATGTTTTCTGATAATGATTTTGAGTGGAGAGGAGATGTAAAAAATTTAGAAGAAATTAAGAATTCTAATGTTAAGATTGGAAATGGAGCTATATATATTGAGAATGGAGCTAAACTAAATAATTGTATTTTAAATACCACAAATGGCCCAATATTTATTGGAAAAGATTCAGAAATAATGGAGGGTTCAATGATAAGAGGTCCCTTTGCCATATGTAATAATTCAGTTATAAAAATGGGAGCTAAGATCTATGAAAATACTACTGTGGGTCCATTTTGTAAAGTTGGTGGAGAAATAAATAATGTAGTTTTTTTTGGTTACTCTTCTAAAGCTCATGATGGCTTTTTAGGTAATTCTATTATTGGCGAATGGTGTAATCTTGGGGCAGATACAAATAATTCAAATCTTAAAAATAACTATGATAATGTAAAGATTTGGAATTATTCATCAGAATCATTTAAACAAACTGGACTTCAGTTTTGTGGTTTAATCATGGGAGATCATTCTAAATGTGGAATAAATACTATGTTTAATACTGGCACAGTAGTTGGTGTTGGTGCTAATATATTCGGATCAGGATTTCCAAGAAATTTTATACCTTCTTTTAGTTGGGGTGGTAGTTCTGGTTTAATTGTTCATAGAATAGACAAATTCTTTAAGACAGCTGAATTAGTTTTAGCAAGAAGGAATGAAACTTTAAGTGATGATGATATTGAAATTTTATCACACGTCTATAACATGACAAAAAGTTATCGAAACGAAAAATAGCTGCCATTTAGGCAATCTATTTATTAATGGCATACTTATTGATACTAATATCATAAAAGATATAAAGTTTTATGAATAAAAAATTTGAAATAAAGGATATATTATTTTCTTCATCAATAGATGGAGAAAGTGAGTTTTTCCCTTTACTTAGTGATGAAGATGAACAGAAAATTAATAAAGAAAAAAACCCTGACTCACTTCCTATACTTCCATTAAGAAATACAGTGCTTTTTCCTGGTGTAATTATTCCCATTACAGTAACTAGAGAACGATCTGTTAAATTGATTAAAGAAGCTGAAAAAAATAATAAAATAATTGGTGTAGTTGCCCAAAAGGATTCTAAAGTTGAATTGCCAAAAGAAGATGATCTTAACAGAATAGGAACTGTAGCTCAAATTTTAAAAGTTCTTAAAATGCCAGATGGAAATATAACTGCTGTGATTCAGGGGAGAAAAAGATTTGAAATAGAGGAGATTATATCTACAGATCCTTACTACAAAGCAAAAATAAAAGACTACACGGAACTTAAGCCTTATTCAGACAAAGAGTTTGATGCTTTAGTATCATCAATAAAAGATATTTCACTTAAAATCATTGATGAGTCACCTAATATTCCAAATGAAGCATCTATTGCTATTAAAAATATTAAAAGTTCTTCATTTGTAATAAACTTTGTTTCTTCAAATATGACAATAAGTTTGATAAATAAACAGAAATTATTAGAAGAAATTGATCTTAAAAAAAGAGCTATTAATGTTCTAGAGTTGTTGTCAAAAGAGCTGCAAATGCTTGAAATGAAAAATGAAATTCAGTCTAAGGTTAGAACTGATTTAGATCAGCAACAGAGAGAGTATTTTTTACATCAACAGATGAAAGCAATTCAGGAAGAATTGGGAGGAGCTGGTTCTGGCAAGGAAATTGAAGAAATGAGGAATCAAGCGTCAAAAAAGAAATGGTCTGATTCTGTTAAAAATTCTTTTGAAAAAGAATTAAAAAAACTTCAAAGAATGAACCCTTCTATGTCAGATTATTCTGTTCAAAGAAGTTATTTAGAATTAATTTTAGACTTGCCTTGGAATGAATTTACTAAAGACATTTTTGATTTAAAAAAAGCAAACAAGATTTTAAATAGAGATCATTTTGGTCTTGAAGAAGTAAAAAAGAGAATAATAGAACATTTAGCAGTTTTAAAATTAAAAGGAGATATGAAATCTCCAATTATTTGTTTGTACGGCCCACCAGGAGTTGGAAAAACATCTCTTGGAAAATCAATAGCAGAAGCTTTAGGAAGAAAATATGAAAGAGTTTCTCTTGGAGGTTTAAGAGACGAGGCTGAAATTAGAGG
>CAZJXE010000164.1:0-2623 GCA_964549835.1 uncultured Weeksellaceae bacterium | reverse complement strand
CCAAGTGGACAGTACTTCTACTCAATAGAAGTAATAGACTATAAAAACAAAATAGAAAAAGAAGTAGGCCAAGTTACTCTAGTAAAATAAAAACATATTGTTTTTATGTAAATTTGCAGCATGAAAAGAATGTTGTTAATTTTATTATTAATTCCCTTTTTTATACAAGGTCAGACAACGGTAACTATTTGTGATGGTGATAGTGCATTAATATATGGAAATTGGCAAACTAACTCTGGAACATATACAAATTCAAATGGAAGTACTACAACTCTTGTTGTAAATCCTTTGCCAATTATAACACCTAATTTTGTTTTAAATGGAGATGCAACAATTCAACCAGGAAATGTTTTTCAATTAACTCCAGCACTTGGAAACCAATCGGGTTCTGTTTGGAATAATATTCAAATAAATCTTAATAATCCTTTTCATTTTAATATAGATATTTTTTTAGGATGTAATAATGGAGGGGCAGATGGAATAGCTTTTGTATTACAACCAATTAGTACATCTTTAGGTTCTTCAGGTGGTGGGCTAGGATATGCAGGAATTAGTCCTTCATTTTCCGTTGAATTTGATACCTGGCAAAATAGTCAATATGCTGATCCTTCTTATGATCACATCGCTATTCAAAGAAATGGTATACTTAACCATCAATCATGGAATAATAATAATCTAGCAGGGCCTGTAGGATTTCCACCAAACAATTATCAAATTGAAGATTGCCAATGGCACAGTGCAGTTTTTATGTGGGACCCAGCGACACAAACATTTACATTAGATTTTGATGGATATTCTAATGTTATAAGCTACACTGGAGATATTGTTAATAATATATTTAGTGGTAATCCAATGGTATATTGGGGTTTAACTGCTGCAACCGGGGGAGCAAATAATGTTCAAAAATTTAGGTTTAATTATGAATTAAATGATACAACAATTTGTGAAAATGACTCCATATTATTAAATTCTTTGGCGATAGCTAATTCATATACTTACCTCTGGACACCCAACAATAACATATCAAATAATACAATAGCATCTCCGTATTTTTCTCCTGATACAACAACAACATATACTTTAGCAATAACTAATTCTTATGGATGTACCTATGTTGATTCATTTGTAATTAATGTTGATACTTCTGCTAGTATTTATTTTCCATTAGTAGATGAATTTTGCTTAGGCTCTCCTCCAATTAGTTTAAATCCATCTCCACCAGGAGGAACATATCAACTTAATGGTCAATTCTATTTTTCTAATATTTTTAATCCAACAATAAATAATATCGGAACAAATAGTATAACCTATAACTATACTAGTAGTAATAATTGTTCGGGTTCACTAACTCAGAATATTGAAGTCTTTGATGCTCCTATTGTTACTACTGTATCAACCAACGCTTCTTGTTTAGGATATTCAGATGGACAAGTAAGTTTAAATATAAGTGGTGGAGCTCCTCCATACACTGAAAATTGGGGAGGTGTAAATCCATTGCTGCTTAGTGCTGGTGACTATCCTTATTCTGTATCAGATACTAATAATTGTATTTTTAATGATACTATAACCATTTTTGAACCTGGATTTTTTGGTTCATCAATAATCCAAAACAATGTAAGTTGTAATGGTTTAAATGATGGAAATGCAAATATTCAACTTCAAGGAACATCTACTCCTGCAGGTACTGTATCCAATTTAAATTATTGTCAATCAAATCCTGGCGTTAATACCTTTAGTAATATACAAGATGTTCAATTAATTGGAGATAATTACAATATTAATAATAATACATATGGGCAATGCGATTCATATGAAGATTACACTAATCAATTTGCAGATGTAACTGAAGGTCAATCATATTCAGTAAATGTTAGTCTTGGTGATTGTTTTAATTATAATTTTCCTAGTGGAGGCTTTATTTATATTGATTGGAATATAGATGGAGATTTTATGGACACTGGTGAAGAAATTGGTGCCATTCCTTTTGGAGATACGCTTGCAAACTTAAACGTAAGTATTCCTTTTACTGTCCCTAGCAATGGTGTATATGGCGCTACAAGAATGCGAGTTATGACTCAATTCTCAAGTTTATCAAATATAACTGGAATGAGTTCATGTGATATAGGAGTATATGATCCTTCAACATCAAGCTATAATGAACCATGGTATGGCGCTACAGAAGATTATTCTATAGTAATTAATGGAACCACAATTTTAGCAACTTATTTATGGTCTAATGGAGATACAACAAATAATATAGATAGCCTTTCTGCTGGATTATATTCATTAGTTATAACTAATGATAATGGTTGTGTTATTTCAGATTCAGTCAACATTTCAGAACCTAATCAAATTAACATATCTTATTCCTCAAGTAATGTAACAACATGTCAAGGAAATAATGGAAGTATTGATATATCAATTACAGGTGGAACACCTCCATATAATTTTCTTTGGAGTAATAGTGATACTACTGAAGATATATCTAATTTATATTCTGGCATATATTCACTAAATGTAATTGATGATAATGGATGTACTGATTCTGTATCTATTATTATAGATGAGCCCCCTTCAATTAACTTGAGCTATTCATCGACAAACCCAACATGTATAGGCTATG
>CAZJXE010000163.1:0-2642 GCA_964549835.1 uncultured Weeksellaceae bacterium | reverse complement strand
CTTGAAAACCAGCGTACAGCAATGTACCGGGGGTTCGAATCCCTCTCTCTCCGCACAACAAACCCTATCAAAAGATAGGGTTTTTTAATATATTTTTGCATTATGAAATTAGTTTTTAGAATAATAGCTTTACTAGAAGGGATATCTTATATTTTACTTATGACCATGGGGCTATATTTTAAATATCAATTAAATGACGATAGTTATGTAAAATTGTTGGGTATGCCCCATGGAATATTATTTATACTGTATATTTTATTTGCTTTCTTTCTTAGAAAACAAGAACAATGGAATTTTATAAGTTTTGCAATTATATTATTTGCTTCCCTTATTCCTTTTGGCACTTTTTATGTTGACAGAAAATATCTTAGAGATATTATAAATTAATAAAAGACTATTATTTTTTTTGATGTTTTTTTACACCCAAATAAGTCATTAAACAAAAGATAATAATTAAGGCAGTTTCAGTATAAAAGTTAAGAAATTCTGTTTCGTTAATTACATAAGAATAAATATCATATCCAAGTAATCCAGCTGAACCAAAATATAGAATTGGAGGTAGATACTTGGATGAATATATGAATTTTTCTAATTTTTCCATTAGCCAAATATAATGATTTTAAAAAAATGTAATCTAGAAAATAATAGAAGTCCAAATCTTATATGGGCAAAATAAAAAAGCCTCTTATTGAGAGGCTTTGTGATCTCGACAGGATTCGAACCTGTGACCGTCTGCTTAGAAGGCAGATGCTCTATCCAGCTGAGCTACGAGACCATTTTTAAGTCGACAAATTTATACTTTTTTCTTTTTAGATTTAATGTAAATCTTTACAAAATTAATTTTGATTTAAATCTGCCATTTTTATAGCAGTAATTGCTGCTTCAACACCTTTATTTCCATGTTTTCCACCAGAGCGATTAATTGCCTGATCCATTGTATTATCAGTTAGGACTCCAAATATAACTGGTATTCCAAGAGATATATTCAAATCTTTTATTCCATTTGTAACACCTTGACATACATAATCAAAATGTTTTGTTTCTCCCTGAATTACACTGCCTAGACAAATAATAGCATCAACATTTTTTTTAGATAATATCTTAGTTCCAAAGATTAATTCAAAGCTACCAGGAACCTCCAATTTTTTAATATTTTCTTCTAAAACTCCACAATCAATTAATGTTGAGTAAGCCCCATTAAATAAACCATCTGTAATTTCTTTATTCCATTGAGAAACAACTATACCAAATTTTAGATTTGAAACATTTGGTAAAGTATCCTTTTTATAATCAGAAAGATTATTGTTTTTTGTAGCCATAGGAATGAAATAAATTACCTGTTTTTAGCTCTGGCAATATATTTAGCTACATTCTGGCCTTCTCTTGATGGTCTATAATCATCATTAATTAGATTATATATTTCAAGAGCTTCTTCATAGTTACCTTGTAACTCATGAACAGTAGCTTGCTTCATTAAGAAGCGAGGAGTTGTAAATTCATTTTCATGATTATTAGCAGCATCTTTGTAATAATCCATTGCTTTATCTTGATCTCCAAGCTCAAGATAAGCATCACCAATACAACCAATTGCTAAAGAAGACAAAACAATATCATCTGATTTAAAATCTTCTAAATAATCAATTGCATTTTCAAACTCATTTAAATATAAATAAGATAATCCGGCATAATAATTGGCTAATTTACCAGCTTTTGTACTTGAGTAATCATCTGATATATCGAGAAAACCTAGATATTGATCATCCCCATTTAATGCTAAGTTGAATGAGTCTTTAGCAAAATTAATTTCAGCATTAAACATTTCTGTTTGAGCTTCCCTTTCTAATGGTTCAAGATAAAAATTTTGATAACCTAGAAAAAGAGCAACTACTGCAACAATAGCACCAAAAACTTTGATAATTTTATCTTGATTATCTTCAAAAAACTGTTCTGTTTTAGTTAAAGCTCCTTCAACTTGTGCAAATTGATCTTCAGTTTTATTATTTTTTTTAGCCATTTAATCTTATTTTTGGATCGCAAATATAGGTTTTTTAGCAATTATATCATTAATAATTTTAAACGATATAATTTAATAACATCTAAAATTATAAAATTACTGTGTATCTAAAAGAACTTTCATTATTTCAATTTAAAAATCATAACGAAAGTAATTTTCAATTTAATGAAAAAATAAATTGTTTTGTTGGTGATAATGGAGCTGGTAAAACAAATATTTTAGATGCTATCCATTATCTATCATTAACTAAGAGTTATTTTAATCATATTGATAGTAACAATATACAATTTGATCATGATTTTTTTATGATAAAGGGAATATTTAACAACAATGATAGTAATGATGAAATTTTATGTAATTATCAAGTAAACTCTGGTAAAATTCTTAAAAAGAATCAAAAGAGATATAAGCGTTTTTCTGATCATATTGGAAGTTATCCAATAATTATAATTTCACCAACCGACTCAAATTTAATAACTGAAGGTAGCGATACAAGAAGAAAATACTTAGATAGTAGTATTTCTCAGTTTCATCAAACTTATTTACAAAATCTAATTAATTACAATAAGGTTTTAAAACAAAGAAATAGTTTGCTAAAACAATTTTCAGAAAGAAATTATTTTGATCC
>CAZJXE010000162.1:0-2649 GCA_964549835.1 uncultured Weeksellaceae bacterium | reverse complement strand
TTAATGAACCAAAAATAATAGGATGATGAGCAATAATAAGATTACAATTTTTTAAAATCGCTTCTTCAACTACTTCTTCTGTACAATCTAATGTTATTAAAGCAGCTGTAATACTACTTTCTCTATCTCCAACTAATAAGCCTGAATTATCATATGTTTCTTGATAGTGAAGAGGAGCTATTTCTTCTAAAAAATCAGTAATTTCTTTTAGTTTCATTATTCAAAAGTAATAAACTTAAAAAACATACTAACATCTAAAATTTTATCTTTGTAAAATGAATTTATTGCTTGCTCCATTATCTTTAATTTATGGCTGTATCACATCAATAAGAAATTTTCTTTTTGATGTTGGTATATTAAATTCTAAAAAGTTTGACATTCCAATAATTTGTGTTGGTAATCTTAGTGTTGGGGGAAATGGTAAGACTCCACATGTTGATTATCTTGCAAAGACACTTAAAGAAAAATATAAAGTTGCTATAATAAGCAGAGGATACAAAAGAAAAAATTATAACTTTTCATATGTTGAAATTAATAGTAGAGTTAAAGATGTTGGAGATGAGCCATTAATGTTAAAAAAAAGAAATCCTGATATTACTGTTGTCGTTTGTGGAAATAGAATAAAAGCAGTAAATAAATTAAAAAAAGATAAACCTAGCACAGAACTTATTTTACTTGATGATGGCTTCCAACATAGATGGATTAATTCAAGCTTAAATTTATTACTAACCAATATTAATAAGCCTTTTTATAAAGATTATTTATTGCCCTTAGGAAACCTTAGAGAAAACAGAAGTGAATGTAGACGGGCCGACTGTATTATAATTACAAATTATCAAAAAGCAGATGATACTCACAAAAAAGAAATTATTTCAAATATTTTAAAATACTCTAATAAGCAAATTATTTTTTCCTCTATTAAATATCAAAAACCTATTGGTATTTTCAATAATGAAATACTGGATGATTTAAATGAAAGAAAAATTATTTTAATAACAGGCATAGCAAATAGCATAGAATTAAAAACTCATTTAAATAAAAAATCAGAAATAATTAAACATTTTGAATTCGATGATCACTATAATTATTATAAAGAAGATATTATGAATATCTTATCATTTTATAAAACATTAGAAGACAATAAAAAACTTATCTTAACAACCGAAAAAGATAAAGACAAATTAATTCAATACGAAGATTTATTTAAGGGATATGAACTCTACTACTTACCAATTGAAGTTGAATTAAATAACAAAGAAGAATTTGATAAAATAATATTAGATTATGCTAGAAAAAATTAAAAAAACAGCTGACTTCTTAAAAAAAGAAACAAGTTTTAGTCCAAGAATTGGAATTATTTTAGGTTCTGGTCTTGGAAGCTTTGTTGATGAAGTTGATATAAAATTTTCTTTTTCATATGATGAAATTCCAAACTTTCCAATTTCAACAGTTGAAGGTCATAAAGGAAGGCTGATTTTTGGAACTGTTAAAGAAAAAGAAGTTGTAGTAATGCAAGGAAGATTTCATTATTATGAAGAATCTGATATCCAAAAAGTTGTTTTCCCTGTCAGAGTTATGAAGTACCTTGGAATAGAAAAGCTCATTATATCTAATGCTAGTGGTGGAGTAAACCCAAATTATGAAATAGGTGATTTAATGATTATAAATGATCATATAAATCTTATACCAAATCCATTAGTAGGGCCTAATTTAAATGAGCTTGGAACAAGATTTCCTGATATGAGTGAACCATATTGTAAAGAAATGATAAATTTTGCTGAAGAGATAGCAGTTGACAATAATATAAAACTTCAAAAAGGAAATTATGTTGGAGTAACTGGCCCTACACTGGAGACACCTGCAGAATACAATTACTTTAGAATAATCGGTGGTGATACTATTGGAATGTCAACTGTTCCAGAAGTTATTGTTGCAAGACATATGAAAATAAAATGTTTTGGCATATCAGTAATTACTGATTTAGGTGTGCCTGGAAAAATTAAAGTTGTTACGCACGAAGATGTTCAGAATGTAGCAAACAAAGCTAGACCAATACTAGCTAAACTAATACAGGGGTTAATCTCTAAAATTTAAGTTCATGAATAAATTTTTATTAAGTCTTTTTATAGTATTATTTTTTAACATAAATATAAATGCTCAATTAAACACAAATCTTCTTTTTCATTGGGAAGACACTACTCTTGTAGGCTCAAATGCATACAACAATACTTATAATGAAATTTGGGGCCTTGATATAAATGGCCATGAAATTGCTGTTATAGGTTCAACAGCAGGAACTCACTTTTTTGATGTTTCAAATCCTTCTCAATCTAGCGAAGTAGCATTTGTAGCTGGTGCGTATACTGGTCCTGGAGTAATTCATAGAGACTACCACGACTATAATGGCTATCTATATATTGTTTGCGATGAAGGTTCTCCATCCACATTACAAATAGTAGACATTTCTAATCTACCTATTTCTGTAAATACTGTTTACGATTCAAACAATTTATTAAATAAAGTACATAACATATTTATTGATACCGCAACAGCTAAACTTTATGCTTGTGCAACCGGAGATGCAATGGAGGTATTTAGTCTTTCAAATCCGATAAATCCTGTTTTGCTTTATACTTATAATGATGTAGG
>CAZJXE010000161.1:0-2696 GCA_964549835.1 uncultured Weeksellaceae bacterium | reverse complement strand
TTTAGATAATGTGTCTTTACAATTTTATTTATATCAAAGTTATTTAGATTCTTCTCAGGGTAAAGTTGATTCTTTTAGTGAGTTTTTAGATTGGGGTAATATTTTATTGCAAGATTTTAATGATATTGATACTAATATGGTAGATTCTAAGTCTCTATTTACCAATATTACAAACATAAAGGAACTTGATAATTGGGAATTACAAGAATGGAGTTTTTCAAATAAAAAATTGACAGATTCTCAAAAAAATTATATTGAATTTTTTGCATCCTTACACGATATTTATAAAAATTTTAAGAAAAGACTTATTAGTAAGAATTATGCATATCAAGGTTTGGCAAATTTTATAGCTGCTGAAAAAATAAAAGATATCCACATTGAATGGAATAGGGTATGGTTTGTAGGTTTAAATGCATTAACTAAATCACAACATCTAATTATTGATGATTTGAAAGAAAGAGATGTTGCAAGAGTTTTTTGGGATGCTGATAAATATTATTTTGATAATCCAGAACATGAAGCCTCATATTTTTTAAAGCAACAGAAACATAAATGGAGCGAAATTGATTTTGAAGGGATCGGTGATTATATGTCTTTTCCAAAAAATAAATTCCAAGTTATTTCATGTCCACAAAATATTGCTCAGGCTCAAGTTATGTCCAAAGTTTTGTCTGCACTAACCGATGATGATTTACATAACAGTAAAACAGCAATAATTTTAGCTGATGAGGGTTTGCTTTTCCCAGTTTTAAATAATATTCCAAAAGAAGTTAAAAAATTGAATGTTACAATGGGTAGTCCATTTAAAATTACGCCATTTTTCTCATTTATAAATAATTTTTTATTACTAAAAATAAAGTCAATAAGAAATAAAAAAAACGGATTTTACTATAAGGATCTTTTTTTATTATTAGATGATCCATATTTTAAAAAGTTAGTTGATAGTCAAAGTCTAAAAAAAATTAAAGGATATATAATTAATAATAATTTAATTTTCATTAATGAAAATGAAATTTTCAATTTTTTAGATCAAGAAACGTTTCAGAGTATTTTTACAATTGACACTGATGTAAATGATACAATCTTACAAATAAAGTTAATTATATCATTGCTAATGAAATGCTTTATAAGAGATAAGTCAATAATAGATATAGAGGTTTTGATGAGTTTTAGTCAGTCAATTGAAGTTGTTCAAAGATTATTTAGTGATTTTAATTTTAATTTAGATTTAACAACCCTTTTGTCTATAATTGAAAGAGTAGTTTCAAAAGAAATTATTCCATTTAAGGGCGAGCCTTTAGAGGGTGTCCAACTTATGGGAATTTTAGAAAGTCGAGCCCTAGATTTTGAAAATATTATAATACTTGGAGTTAATGAAGGAATTCTTCCTAAGGGTAAAATAATAAATTCATTAATTCCTTATGAACTTAAAAGATTTTTTAAAATCCCTTCATATTTAGAAAGAGATGCTATTTTTTCTTATCATTTTTATAGAATTCTGCAAAGAGCAAAAAATATTACATTGACCTATAATTCAAGCTTAGACGATTTTGGTGTTGGTGAAAAAAGTAGATTTATAACTCAGTTATTATCAGAGTACAAGACAAGTAAAATAGATGAGTTTATTTTTTATGACAATGATATTAAGTTAGATCCTATAAAGCCTTTTATTATTGGTAGTAATAGTGTAAAGGAGGAAATTTTAAAATGGGCTTCCAATGGTGTTTCGCCAACAGCATTAAACATGTATAAGCTTTGCAGCATTGAGTTTTATTTTCATTATTTATTAAAAATTCGAGAGCCTATTCAAATTGATGAGTATGCTGATAATAGTTTGATGGGAAGCGCCATTCATAATTTTTTAGAAGTATTTTATCCAACTGACTCTATTACAACTAAAAATTTTCTTAATTATGAAGACAAAATAAGAGATTCTCTAAATTCTTTCTACAAAAAACATTTATCTGAAAACAACTTTAATAAAGGTAAAAATTATCTATCATTAAAAGTTGCAGAGAAATTACTTAAAGATTTTATAATTTATGAAGAAGAATTATTAAAAGAAAATAATATTCAAATTTTATATAAAGAAAAAGAATTGATCTTAGATTTTAAAGTTAATGAATACAACTTTAAATTAATTGGTAATATTGATAGAATTGATTTATTTAATAATTCTTTAAGAATTATAGACTATAAATCAGGAAAAAATAATTCAAATAGTGAGTTGGTCTTTAGTGATTGGGATGAAGTTAGTGATAATCCAAAAAAGGATAAGGTTTTTCAATTATTAATGTATTCATATTTATTTTTAAAAAATAATCCTCATTTTTTGAATACAAATATTATTGTAGGAATTTATTTTTTAAGAGACCTTAAAAAAGGACTAGTTCCATTACAAAAAAAAGGAGGTTTAAAGTTTGATGATGATTTTATTAAAAATTTTGAAATACAATTACATAGGATTTTTGAAAGAATGATTGAAGATGATTTTAAAGAAAATGATGACTATAAACTATGCGAGTTCTGTAATTCACTGGAGATTACTGGCAGGATTTAGGCTGTTATTATACTAGCTAAATATCTTATATTTGTAAATAAATATTTTTCATGCGTTTTTTAACATCACTTTCATTATTAATAATTCTATTTACTTTAAATATTTATGCTAAAGACATAAGTCTTTCAAAAGAGAA
>CAZJXE010000160.1:0-2703 GCA_964549835.1 uncultured Weeksellaceae bacterium | reverse complement strand
CAATATCAACTACTATCCGATTTTCAAAATCAGTTCTATAAAAATCTATATTAAATGTTCCCTCTCTATTATTTAAATAAAAACAATGAGTTAAATTAACACCATAATTCCAAGCAATTTCAGGAATTAGATTATTTGCAATTAAAATTTCACGATTGGAAGCTAAAAGAGAAATATTATCTGAGATAAAATTTGAAACTCTAAGTGCCCTACCACCAGAAAATCTCATTGCTGTTGATTCGCTGGGATTATATTTTAAGCTAAATCTAGGTGAGGCATATAATTTCTCAGTACTATTATAATAATCTGCTCTTAATCCAACAACCAAAGTAAAAATCTTATCATAAAAATAGGTATATTCAGAAAAAACGCCCGGAATAATATCTTCTCTTTTTTCATCAAATAAATTCATGCTATACCATGCAGGAATTACTTCTGCATTTGATAAATTTAATTTATCTAGACGATTAGTATAATTATCAGCATAAAAGCTAGTACCATAAAAAAGCTTATCAGTATTTTCAACAAAAAATGTTTGACCAACTAAATTTAAAAACATTGACTTTTGAATACCTTCAAACAGTTTATCTCCATATTGAGCATCCATTTCATGTATTCTAAATGAAGTTTGTAAACCAATACTTTTTCCTTTTTTGTCAGGCATTATTATACCCGTTTTAGAAGAAAATTCAATTAATTTATTTTCTATTTCTACATCATAATTAAAAGGTGCATCATCTAATGTTCCTCCTTCTCTATTTTCAAAAATACCTCTAACATAAAATTGTGCTGCGATTTCTTCAGTTTCATATTTCCATCTGTTTAGTAAATTAAATTGATTTGTATGTGGCATATCTAGAAAAAAATCATTGTTATTATCGATTTCCACCTCATGATATGAGTGATGAAGAAACAAATTAGATTTCCATTTTCCATTTCTTTTTGTTAATCTTAAATTATTTTCCAGTTTACCTTCAGCTGTTCCGAAAAGATTATAATAGAAATATTCAGGAGAATCTGGATTAAAATATTCTAAATTAATTTGACCTGTAAAAGATTCAAAACCATTTAAAACTGAACCTGCCCCTTTAATTATTTGAATACTTTCAATATATGGTCCGGGTGTAAATGATAATCCAAATGAAGAAGAAAGACCACGAATTAATGGCATATTTTCTTGAGTTATTTGTGTATAAATACCATCTAGACCTAACATTTTAATTTGCTTTGTGCCAGAAATTGCATCATTGTAAGAAACATCAACTGTTCCGTTTGTTTCAAAGCTTTCCGATAAATTGCAACAAGCTGCTTTTTCAAGTTCTTTATTATCAAGAGTCTCAAGGTTTAGTGTGCTGATTGTAGAAATATTAGAACTTTTCTTTTTACCTATAATATCAACTTTATCTAATTCAAGATTTGGAGACATATAAAAGATATATTCATCATCAATTAACTGCATATCAGAAACTTCATATCCAATAAATGAAACTAATAATGTGGCAGGAAAAGATGGAGCTTCTTGGATTGAATAAAAACCATTTTTATCAGTTACAGTTCCTATTATTGAATTTTCCCAATAAACATTTGCACCAATTATAGGTTTTATTAAATCATCTGAAGAAAACTCTAATACTCTACCTTCAATATTTTGAGCATTAATATTGGTAGAGAATATTAAAAAAAATAAAAAAAATATTTTTGTTTTCAATTATCAAATTCTAATATAGTACTAACAATAACGTCTAAACAAATCATAAGTTGTTCTTCATTTATAACAAGTGGAGGAGCAAACCTAATTATATTACCATGAGTAGGTTTTGCAAGTAAACCATTATCTCTTAATGATAGGCAGATATTCCAGGCAGTTTCACTATCTGGACTATCATTTATAACAATTGCATTTAATAATCCTTTTCCTCTAATTAATTTTACAATATTGGAATTGGAAAGTCTGTCATTTAATTCTTTTCTAAAAATATTACCCAAAACAAAAGCATTATTTGCTAAATCTTCATCAACTACAACTTCAAGAGCAGATCTAGCAACACTACAAGCCAGTGGATTTCCACCAAAAGTTGATCCATGCTCCCCAGGCTTAATACATAACATTATATCATCATCTGCTAAAACAGCAGAAATAGGAAGAACACCACCAGAAAGAGCTTTTCCTAAAATCAAAATATCAGGCCTAGCATTTTCATAATCAGATGCTAACATTTTTCCAGTTCTAGCTATTCCTGTTTGCACCTCATCTGCAATATATAAAACGTTATATTTTGTACATAGTTCCCTAACTCCAGCAAGGTATCCATCGTCAGGAACAATAACACCAGCTTCACCCTGAATTGGCTCAACCATAAATGCAGCAACATTTTTATCTTTAAGCTCATGCTCTAAAGCTTCCAAATCATTATATGGAATAAGAGAGTAACCAGGCATATATGGACCAAACCCTTGATAGGATGAAGGATCATCAGAGCTTGAAATAGCTGCTAGAGTTCTACCCCAAAAATTACCATTAGCAAAAATTATTCTCGCTTTATTTTCCTCAATTCCTTTCTTTAGATAACCCCATTTACGAGCAAGCTTATTTGCTGTTTCACCTCCTTCAACACCAGTATTCATAGGTAAAACTTTATCATAACCGAATAATTTAGTTATATATTCTTCATAATCAGCAAGGATATTATTATGAAAGGCCCT
>CAZJXE010000159.1:0-2726 GCA_964549835.1 uncultured Weeksellaceae bacterium | reverse complement strand
GCAATTATCCCAACAATAAAACAATAAATAGAAAAGTACTTTAACTGACTATTTTTTACAAGCTTAATCATCCATTTACATGCAATTATTCCTGTAATAAATGCAAAAATAAAACCAACTAAAAGAGGCAGTACAGATTCATTATATGTTAAAGCTTCTGCAGAAATCAAATCTTTGGCAACTTTTCCCAATATTAAAGGGACAACCATTAAAAATGAAAACTTAGCAGCATTTTCTTTGTCAATCCCAAGTAAAACTGCAACTGAAATTGTAGCTCCAGATCTAGAAATTCCAGGTATTATAGCAATTGCTTGAGAGATTCCAATTAAAAGCGAAGAGCGAAAACTTACTTTTTTTTCTGTAGGCTTTGCTTTGTCGGCTAAAAATAGCAGTCCGCCAGTAAGGATGAGCATAAATCCCACGCTAATTAAGTCACCATCAAATAAGGATTCAATTTCTTTGTCTAAAAAAAATCCAGCTAATGCAGCAGGAATCATTGAAATTAATATTTTAAGTGAGAACCAAAAGCTTTCATTTTTTTCAAATGATAACAGTCCTGTAATTAGGTCTTTGATCTCTTTTTTAAAAATAACTATTGTGCTACATGCTGTTGCAAAATGAAGTATAACAGTCATTAAAAGACTTTCATTGGCAAGAGCTTCTTCATTTAAGATAACTTTGAAAATTTCTAAATGACCACTACTGCTTACAGGAAGGAACTCGGTTAGTCCTTGTATAATCCCAAGGATTATAGCATTTATAACTTCCACCTAGCTATTATTTTCTGATTTTATCATAATAGCAAAAATTTCAAGAATAAATCCGCTAACTATTAGAATTGGAGCTAAAGTAAGTCTTTGGAAATTAAAAATTTCATCAGAAAATTTTGTTGGGTCTTCTGATTCTCCTCCAATCATTAAAAAGATACCGAGAAGTATTAAAACTAAACCGCTTATTAATAAAATGTAGTTTTTTTTCTTAAATACGAAATCCATTTTTTTATTTTTTAATTATATAATTCATCTTCATTAGAATAAATAAATCTTCTTACCGCAAAAAAAGTTGAAGCTACGCTAATAATAACTCCGGAGCAAAATAAAACAATAAAAACGACACCAATTATTTGAAGGTCGTTTATATTTAAAATACTAGCAGTTTCTTTTTGAATTAACTGAATCGAACCAATAAGTAAAAAAACAGCAGAAATAGCACTATATAAACCTTGATATATTGCATTAATTAAGAATGGTTTTTGAATAAATTGGCTTTCCGCCCCAACTAAGCTCATGGTCCTAATAACAAATCTTTTCGAATAAACTGAAAGTCTAATAGTGTTATTTATAAGAGCAAAAGCAATAAAAAATAAAATCAAACTAAAGGCAAACAAGAAAAAAGATATTTTTCTAATATTATTATTAAGTTTTTCAATTAAGTTTTTTTGATAATAAACCTCATGAACAATTTTATTTTTTTGCAAAAGACTACTTATATTATTTAAGCTATCATTATTTGCATAACTTGAGTTAAGCTTAACATCTATTGACGCCATTATAGGATTAAATCCTAAAAAGTTTACAAAATCTTCTCCTAACTCATTTTCTAAATCTTTAGTTGCTGCTTCTTTAGATATAAATTCAGTGCTTTTTGTAAAACTTTCTCCGTCAAGGATTTTATTAAACTCTATAAGTTCAATTTCTTTTATATTTTCTTTAATCATGATAGAAAAACCTATATTTTCTTTTACATAATTGGTGAGTCTTTGAGCATTAATTAAAAATAATGATAAAAGACCTAAAACAAAAAGAACTAAAGATAAGCTGATTATTACTGAAACTGAAGAAGAAACAATTTTTCGATTAAGTGATTTATTTTTTCTTATAGACATTACATTTGCTAAAATATAAAAATAGAGTGAAGATTTAGTTGGATTAATTAACTTTGTAGAAGCGATAAAAAAGGATGCAATACGATTTTAAAAAAATAGAAAAAAAATGGCAAAAATATTGGAAGGATAATAACACTTTCCAAGTTTTTGAGGATAGCAGTAAAGAAAAGTTTTATGTTTTAGACATGTTTCCTTATCCATCCGGATCTGGCTTACATGTTGGTCATCCACTTGGTTATATAGCATCTGACATTTATTCAAGATATAAAAAAAACAAGGGCTATAATGTATTACATCCAATGGGCTATGATTCATTTGGTCTTCCCACTGAACAATACGCAATACAAACTGGCATTCATCCCAAGATAGCTACTGAAAAAAACTCAAATAGATACAGAGAGCAATTGGATAAATTAGGCTTTTCATTTGATTGGAGCAGAGAATTTAAGACATCTGATGCTAGCTATTATAAATGGACACAATGGATTTTTAAACAATTATTTAATTCATATTATTGTGATATTGATAATAAAGCACGTCCCATTTCTGAGCTAATTAAAGAATTTGAAATCAACGGTAATATTAATGTACAATCGCCCTGTGATGAAAACACTCCTTCTTTTACATCAAACGAGTGGGTGAATTTTTCAAATGAAAGGCAGCAGGAGTTGCTTCTATGCTACAGGCTAGCATACCTTTCAGAAAGTATGGTTAATTGGTGCCCTGAATTAGGAACAGTTCTTGCAAATGATGAAGTCAAAGAGGGAAGATCTGAAAGAGGAGGATACTTAGTTGAGCAAAAAAAAATGAAGCAATGGTCTTTGCGAATTACTGCATATGC
>CAZJXE010000158.1:0-2748 GCA_964549835.1 uncultured Weeksellaceae bacterium | reverse complement strand
GATACTTTTGATGATATATCACCAAACAATTCAGTTATAGCATCTTTTTGTTTTAAATAACTAAAAACAACTCTTCTTGAATGAGTTGTGTCATTTTTAGATTTAGTAATGAGTGGCTCTATATACATTCTTAATGCTTTGGCTTTGGCTAAAGTTGTTTTAATTCTTTTATGCTCTATTAAGGAACATGCCATATTTGCAAGCATTGCTTTTCTATGAGCTGCTTTTCTTCCTAAATGATTAAACTTTTTTCCGTGTCTCATAGTACTATTCGTTATCTAAGTTATATTTAGCTATATCAAAACCAAAATGTAAACCTTTTTCATCGATTAGCTCTTCAAGCTCAGTTAAAGATTTCTTACCAAAATTTCTAAATTTTAACATATCGCTTTTCTTAAAAGAAACAAGCTCTCCTAATGTAAATACCTCAGCTGTCTTTAAACAATTCAAAGCTCTTACAGACAAACCGAAATCAGTAAGTTCTGTTTTTAATAATTGACGCATGTGTAATGTATCCTCATCAAAATCATCAGCTGTATCTGATTCTAAATTAATTTTCTCATCTGAAAACAACATGAAGTGCTGAATTAATATTTTTGATGCTTCAGTTAGTGCTAATTTTGGATCAATAGAACCATCAGTAGTAATATTAATATTTAATTTCTCATAATCTGTTTTTTGTCCAACTCTGTAGTTTTCAATATTATAATTTACATTTTTTATTGGAGTAAAAATAGAATCAATTGCAATTGTTCCTATTGGAGCATCTTCATCAATATTTTCTTCAGAAGAAACATAGCCTCTTCCTTTTGCAATAGTAAAATTCATTTCAAATTCTACTTTTTTATCCATTTCACAAATTAACAAATCAGGATTAAGAACTTGGAAGTTTGATAAACCATTAGCAATATCAACACCAGAAACAGTCTCCTGATTTTTAACTACTATAGTTGCACTTTCTTCCTCAACTCCCTCTATTTGCTGTTTAAATCTTATTTGTTTTAAATTCAAAATAATTTCAGTAACATCTTGTACAACACCCTTAATTGTTGAGAATTCATGATCAACTCCCTTAATCTTTATAGATGTTATAGCATAACCTTCTAAAGAAGATAATAATACTCGTCTTACTGCATTTCCAACAGTTAAACCATAACCTGGTTCAAGAGGACGAAATTCAAAGCTACCCTTGTTAGCTTCCTCATTTATCATAACTACCTCATCTGGTTTTTGAAAATCTAAAATTTGCATAATTATTTATTTATTTAATTTTTATTTAGAGTATAACTCTACTATTAACTGTTCATTTATATTTTCTGGAATTTGTATTCTTTCTGGTGCAGACAATACTTTTCCAGTTTTTGTATCAGGATTAAATTCTAACCATTCCATTTGAATATTGCTATTTGATATAGAATTATTTATTGCTTCCATAGATTTAGAACGCTCCCTTACACTAATTGTATCACCAACATTTAAAGCATAAGATGGAATATTTACTAATTTATCATTAACCATAATATGTCTGTGAGAAACAAATTGTCTTGCTGCTCTTCTTGTTGGAGCAATACCCAATCTATATACTACATTATCTAATCTTAGTTCACATAATTGTAATAATATTTCACCTGTAATTCCCTTTCTTCTTAATGCTTCCTTATATAAATTTGAAAATTGTTTTTCTAAAATACCATATGTATATTTAGCTTTTTGTTTTTCATCAAGCTGAACTCCATATTCTGACTTCTTGCCCCTTCTTCTCATATTTCCATGCTGTCCTGGAGCATATGCTTTTTTTGCTAATACCTTATCTGGCCCAAAAATTGGTTCTCCAAATCTTCTAGCTATTCTTGATGTAGGTCCTGTATATCTTGCCATTTTATATTTTTTATATTAAACTCGTCTTTTCTTTGGTGGTCTACAACCATTGTGTGGAACTGGCGTGACATCAATAATTTCCGTAACTAAAATTCCATTATTATGAATAGTTCGTATAGCCGACTCTCTTCCAGACCCTGGTCCTTTAACGTAAACTTTTACTCTTTTTAATCCCGATTCTAGAGCAGTTTTAGCACAATCCTCTGCAGCTAATTGAGCAGCATATGGAGTGTTTTTCTTGGAGCCTCTAAAACCCATTTTTCCAGCTGAAGACCATGAAATTACTTGACCATTATTATTAGTAATTGAAATAATTATATTATTAAAAGTAGCCTGGATATGCGCTTGGCCTTCAGGCTCTACTTTAACACTTTTTTTCTTTGTTGTTTTAGCCATACTCTAAATTATTTTGTTGCAATTTTTTTATTTGCAACTGTTTTTCTTTTTCCTTTTCTTGTTCTTGAGTTATTTTTTGTTCTTTGTCCTCTTAATGGCAATCCAGTTCTGTGACGAATACCTCTGTAAGATCCAATATCCATTAATCTCTTGATATTAGTTTGAGTTTCAGCTCTCAGTTCTCCTTCAACTATATAGTTATCAGAAATTATTGATCTAATTTTATTGGCTTGCTCATCTGTCCAGTCCATAACTTTAATATCATGAGAAACTTTTGCTTGATCTAAAACATCAGCCGCAAAAGATGATCCAATTCCATAAATATATGTTAATGCAATAACTCCTCTTTTGTTTTTTGGTAAATCTATACCTTTAATTCTTGCCATAATTATTAACCTTGTCTTTGTTTAAATTTTGGATTTTTTTTATTGATAACATATAATCTGCCTTTTCTTTTGACAATCTTACATTCAT
>CAZJXE010000157.1:0-2779 GCA_964549835.1 uncultured Weeksellaceae bacterium | reverse complement strand
GCTCGTGAAGTTAAAAGACAAAAATGTGTAGATAAATACGCTGAAAAGAGAGCAGCTTTAAAAGCAGCTGGTGATTACGCTGGTTTACAAAAGCTTCCAAAAAATGCATCTCCGATCAGATTACATAATAGATGTAAGTTAACTGGTAGGCCAAAGGGTTATATGAGACAATTTGGTATTTCTAGAGTAATGTTTAGAGAAATGGCAAATTTTGGTTTGATTCCTGGTGTTAAAAAAGCAAGTTGGTAAATAAAAATAAATAAAAATGCATACAGATCCTATATCAGATTATTTAACAAGAATAAGAAATGCCCAAATGGCAGGTCATAAGGTAGTGGATATCCCTGCTTCAAACATGAAGAAGGAAATTACTAAAATACTTCATGATAAGGGATATATTCTAAATTACAAATTTGAAGACGAAATTAATTTTCAAGGGAATATTAAAGTTGCATTAAAATATAATAAAAACACAAAATCGCCTGCTATTAAAAAGCTTTTAAGAATAAGTAAGCCTGGTTTAAGAAAATATGCTGATTCAAAAAGTTTACCTAGAGTTATTAATGGGCTTGGAATTGCAATAATTTCAACATCAAAAGGTGTTATAACTGATAAAGAAGCAAGAGATCTTAAAGTTGGAGGTGAGGTAATTTGTCATGTATATTAATATAATAGATTAAAAATGTCAAGAATAGGAAATAATCCAGTAAATATACCTGAAGGAGTAACGATTCAGTTTGAGAATAATATTATTAATGTTAAAGGAAAATTAGGTGAATTATCTCAAGAGATAAATCCAGCAATTACACTAAATATTGATGAAAATACTATTACTCTTTCAAGAAAAAATGATCAAAAAGAAAATAGATCAATGCATGGTTTATACAGGGCTCTTATTTACAATATGGTTCATGGAGTTTCAGAAGGGTATACAAAAAAATTAGAATTGATAGGAGTAGGATATAGGGCAGCAACAAATGGTCAAAAACTTGATTTTTCTGTAGGCTTTTCTCACAATATTGTGTTTGATATACCACAAGAAATTAAAGTTACTGCTGAAACTGAAAAAGGAAAAGCTCCTGTAATTACATTAACATCTCATGATAAGCAGTTGTTAGGAGCAGTTGCATCTAAAATTAGATCATTTAGAAAACCTGAACCATATAAAGGAAAGGGAATTAGATATGTTGACGAGTATGTTAGAAGAAAAGCTGGTAAAACTGCTGCTGCTTAAAATTTAGAATTATGATAAAGTCAAAAAAAGATAAAAGGCAAAAGGCTAGATTTAAAATTAGAAAACGTATTTCTGGCACAAATGATATTCCAAGATTTGCTGTTTTCAGAAGTAACAATGAAATCTATGCTCAACTTATAGATGATGTTTCATCAATTACTTTAGTTGCTGCATCTTCGAGGGATGAAAGTATTTCTAATGAGAAGTTAGCTAAGGTTGAAAAAGCTAAATTAGTTGGTAAGTTAATCGCTGATAGAGCAAAAAAGTCTGGAATTGATAAAGTAGTTTTTGACAGAGGTGGTTTTTTATATCATGGTAGAGTAAAAGCTTTGGCTGATTCAGCTAGAGAAGCTGGATTAAATTTTTAATTATTAAATATGTTAAAATTATTAAAAGATAAAAGAGTAAAAATATCATCTGATATAGAGTTAAAAGATAGATTAGTTGGTATTCAAAGAGTAGTTAAAGTAACAAAAGGTGGAAGAGCTTTTGGTTTCTCAGCTATTGTAGTTGTAGGTGATGAAAAATCTATTGTAGGTATTGGTCTTGGAAAATCAAAAGATGTTTCTACTGCAATTGCTAAGGCAATTGAATCAGCGAAAAAGAATCTTGTTAGAGTACCAATACTAAAAGGAACAATTCCACATGAACAAGTAAGTAAATTTGGTGGCTCCCAAGTTTTAATTAAGCCTGCTTCAAATGGTACCGGAGTTAAGGCTGGTGGGGCAATGCGTGCAGTTTTAGAAAGTGCAGGAGTCAAAGATGTATTGGCTAAGTCTAAAGGATCATCAAACCCTCACAATTTAGTTAAGGCTACATTAAAAGCTCTTTTAGAGCTCAGAGATGCCAGAACAGTTGCAATGCAAAGAGGAATTAAAATGGATAAAGTATTTAATGGTTAAATAAATTATCATGAGTAAAATAAAAATACAACAAACAAGAAGTAGAATAGGTAGACCAAAAGATCAAAAAAGAACTTTAGATGCTTTAGGTCTAAAAAAGATGAATCAAGTTGTTGAGCATAATTTAACGCCTCAAATACAAGGAATGTTAAACAAGATAAATCATCTAATAAAAATTATAGAATAATTATGGAATTACATAACTTAAAGCCTGCAAAAGGTTCTATAAAAAATAGAAAAAGAGTTGGTAGAGGTGAAGGTTCCAAGAGAGGTGGAACTTCAACTAGAGGACATAAAGGGGCCAAATCTAGATCTGGATATTCTAAAAAAATTGGTTTTGAAGGTGGACAACAACCTCTTCAAAGAAGAGTTCCAAAATTTGGATTTACTAACCCTAATAGAGTAGAATACAATTGTGTAAATATTGATACACTTCAATTACTAGTAGAAAATAAAAAAATTAAAACTAAGGTTGACAAAAAGATACTGATGGATAATGGTCTTGTTCAAAAGAAAGATCTTGTTAAGATATTAGGAAGAGGTGAATTAAAATCAAAACTTACTATTACAGCTGATGCTTTTTCAGAGTCTGCAAAAAAAGCTATTGAAAAAGCTGGTGGAACTATAAAAATTATAGAGTAAA
>CAZJXE010000156.1:0-2782 GCA_964549835.1 uncultured Weeksellaceae bacterium | reverse complement strand
GTTTTTGTGAAGACTATTATTTTATAGTTACAGATAAATGTACGGAATGTAAAGGTTTTCATGATGAGCCCCAATGTGCAGCTGTTTGCCCTGTTGATTGTTGTGTTCCAGATGAAGATAATGTTGAAACAGAAGATCAACTATTAGCCAAGAAAGACTGGATGCATATATAATTTATCCATTCAAGGCTACAACCTCCTTAATCTTATCTCCAAGTTTCTGAATTAATAATGATTCAATACCTCCCTTAAGAGTAGCTGTTGATGATGGACACCCACTACAAGCACCTTTTAAAATAACTTTCACAATACCATCATTGAATGAGCTAAATTCAATCGCACCTCCATCTCCTTCCACAGCAGGTCTTATATAATCATTTAGCAATTGAATGATTTCATTTTCATCATCACTTCTTTTAATATCCTCAGTGTTTTTTTCTTTTTCTAAACTAGTAGATTTTTTAGTGATAAAATCTTCAACAGAAATATTCTCTGTATAATTTTGGATGTCAGATTCGTTAAGAGTTGTTGTGATAAAATTTCTTAATTCTATTAATATTTCTCCCCATTCTATGTTTTTAGATTTTTTTACAGAAATAAAATTTGAGCTTAAGAAAATGCTTTCAACAAAGGGTAATGAAAATATTTTATGAATCATTGGTATTTTTTTTGCCTCACTTACGGTTAAAAACTCAATACTTTTGTCTGCGAGCATTCTGTTTGAAACGAATTTCATTACTTCAGGATTTGGTGTGCTCTCTGCGTAAATACTATATAACATAATTTATATTTTTACAAAAATACAAACTCATAAAAAAATGGCATTAATTAAAACTATAAATAATATTACTCCAAGTATAGCTTCAGATGTTTTTTTGGCAGAAACTGCTACAATAATTGGAGATGTTAGTATAGCTAAAAAAAGTAGTTTATGGTACAATACTATTTTGCGAGGTGATGTAAATTCTATTACTATTGGAGAAAAAGTAAATATTCAAGATGGATCAATAATTCATTGTACTTTTAAAAAGTCCAAAGTAATTATCGGAAATAATGTTTCAATTGGTCATAATTCAATAATTCATGGATGTAAAATTGGTGATAATGTACTTATAGGAATGGGAGCAATAATAATGGATCATGCAATAATTGAGAGTAATTCTATTGTCGCTGCAGGCTCTGTTGTTACTAAAGGAACAATTATACGCTCTGGAAATATCTTTTCAGGAACTCCCGCAAAAATTATGAAAGAAATTTCTGAAAAAGAAGTTGAAGAAATGACTAACAGGCTTGCTTCAAATTATGTTATGTATTCTAATTGGTATACTTAAATTCATCTCCAAATATCAATTTCTTCAAGATTAATTTTTCCTTTAAAAAAGTAAGATGCGCTTTTTGAAAAGGATTCTGTAAGATTTGATACTATAAAGTTATAAGATGAGTTAGATTGAATGTTATTTATTTTATTTTTTTGAAGTTCAGATTTAATATAATCAGCAGTTAGTTCTGAAGAATCAATGACTTCAACCTTATTTTTATAGAATCTCATAATTTCATTTTTAATTAAAGGATAATGAGTACAGGCAAGAATTAATGAATCAAGCTCGATTATACTTTTATTATTTAAATAATTTTTAATGATTCTTGTACTTATATCTTGATTAAAAAAACCTTCTTCAATCATTGGGGCAAGAAGAGGTGTCTCTAGAGCAGTTACTTTTGATGAAAAAAGTTTTCTTTTGATTTTTTCTTGATATATTTTTGATTTTATGGTAGCTTTTGTTCCAATTACTCCAATTTTTTTGCCCTCATATTTTTTGGATAAACTATTAATTACAGGATCTATAACATTGAAAATCGGTATAGACTTAATATTTTGAACGATATAATTAAATGCAACTGCAGAGGCAGAATTACATGCTATAATAATTATTTTACAATTCTTTTCTTTTAAAAATTTTGCAATTCTAAGGCTATAATGTTTAATAGCATCATCTGATTTCTCTCCATATGGAAGATGTTTGGTATCGCCATAATATATAATGTTTTCATTAGGAAGTCTATCTTTTAAAGCATGAGCAATAGTTAAACCACCAATACCTGAATCAAAAATTCCAATTGGGTTTGAAGACATGATTAAAAATTTACTGAAAGCATCAAAATGATGCTTTTTAGTTTAAAGATTTAGCTTCTTTTTAACTTTATCAAGAATATTTTCACTTTCTTTAGCGTAGAGAATGCTGCCAACACTTTTGTCAAAAATATAAGTATAATTTCCTTCACTTGCTACATCTTCAATAGCATTTCTAGCTTTTTCTAAGATAGGTTCTAAAAGCTCTTTTTCTTTTGCAATGAGTGCTTCATTAGCATTTTGTTGGAATGCCTGAATTCTTTGTTCTAAACCGGTTATTTCAGTCACCTTATCTTGTTTTACCAAGTCTGTATATGTAGCTTCATTGGCTTGGTATTCCTGCACACTTTGCTGATATTCTGCAGTCATAGCTTGTAATTGTGATTCTAAACTTTTAGCAAATGTTTGTACTTCTTCCTCAGCTGTTTTTCTTTCAGGCATTAAAAGTAAAAGTTCTTGTGAATCAATATATCCAAATTTATTTTGAGAATATGAACTAATTGAGATTAAGCATGTTATGGTTAAGATTAATATTTTTTTCATTTTTTAAATTATTTTAATTAGTACCCCAGAATTTCTAGTATTTTATCGCTTTTATCAAGATTAGGATTTGAATATAACATTATTAAATCACTTGAACTGTCAAATATAA
>CAZJXE010000155.1:0-2783 GCA_964549835.1 uncultured Weeksellaceae bacterium | reverse complement strand
AATTTTTAATTTAAATTTTAAAGCCATGTTTACATAAATAAAACTTAAAAATACTAATCAAAAAAAAATAACATCAAAGTAAGAAAAAGATTAGATTTGTAAGTAATTTTTAAAATGGAAAACTATCTAAGTCAACTTAATCCAGAACAAAAAAAGGCTGTTGAACATATAACAGGCCCGCTAATGGTAATTGCAGGAGCTGGATCAGGCAAAACAAGAGTTTTAACTTATAGAATTGTTCATTTATTAAAACACAATATCTCACCATTTAGCATTTTAGCTTTAACTTTTACTAACAAAGCTGCCAAAGAAATGAGAAATAGAATTGAAACTATTGTTGGAAAAACTATTGCTTCAAGCTTATGGATGGGGACTTTTCATTCAGTTTTTTCAAGAATACTAAGAATTGAATCTCAAAAATTGAATTATCCTCAAAATTTCACAATTTATGACACTGAAGATTCAAAAAGTTTAATTAGAAGCATAATTAAAGAGCTAAATCTTGACAAAGATCACTATAAGGTATCAGTAATTCTTAATAGAATTTCTTCTTTAAAAAACAATTTTATTACTTCAAAAAATTATTCAAACTACAACGAATTAGTTCAAACAGATAAAATAGCCAAAAGACCAGATTTTGAAAGAATTTATCGAATATATGATCAAAGATGTGTAAAAGCTTCTGCTATGGATTTTGATGATTTATTAATTAATACATACCACCTTTTAAATAATTTTCCTGATGCAATTTTAAAATACCAAAACAAATTTCAATACATTCTAATTGACGAATATCAAGACACAAATCATGTTCAATATTTAATTATTAAAAAACTTGCAGCCTTAAACGAAAATATTTGTGTTGTGGGTGATGATGCACAAAGCATTTATTCATTTAGAGGAGCAAAAATTGAAAATATTTTAAATTTTAAAAATGACTACCCTGATTATCAAAGTTATAAACTTGAACAAAATTATCGATCTACTTCTACTATAGTTGAAACAGCAAATAGTTTGATTGGGTATAATGAAAACCAAATAAAAAAAACGGTTTGGACAGAAAACGAAGTTGGAGAGAAAATAGTTATCTGCAAATGTGGATCCGATAGTGATGAAGGTCGATTAGTTGCAAATACAATTTTTGAAATCAAACATCGAGAGCAAGTTTTCCCAAAAGATTTTGCAGTACTTTACAGAACAAATGCTCAATCAAGATCTATTGAAGAGGCACTTAGAAAACAAAATATTCCTTACAAAATTTATGGTGGACTTTCATTTTATCAAAGAAAAGAAATAAAAGATATTTTGGCATATTGCAGACTAACAATAAATCCAAATGATGAAGAGGCTTTAAAAAGAATAATAAATTATCCTGGAAGAGGAATTGGAAATACAACAGTTCAAAAATTAATTGTTACATCAAACAATTTCAATATTAGTATTTGGGAGCTTATTAATAATCTTAATAAATATGACCACAAAATAAATAAAGGGACATGCAGTAAAATTCAAGATTTTACAACTTTAATTGATAGTTTTATTTCTCAAAAAGACAATCAAGATGCTTATTTTTTAACTGAACATATTGCAAAATCATCTGGCATTTTTAATGATTTATATAATGACAAAAGTCCAGAGGGGGTAAGTAGATTTGAAAATATTCAAGAATTATTGAATGGGCTTAAAGATTTTTGTGAAAATAACGAAGACAATTTACTTGCAAATTATATGAGAGATGTTGCTCTTTTAACTAATCAGGATAATGAAAAAAAAGAGGACTTTGACAAGGTTACGCTTATGACAGTTCATGCTGCAAAAGGACTTGAGTTTCCTTATGTCTTTGTAGTTGGTCTAGAACAAAACCTATTTCCATCTCTTTTAGCAAGTGATAGCCAAGAAAATCTTGAGGAAGAAAGAAGATTATTTTATGTTGCTATTACTAGAGCGGAAAAAAGACTTTTTCTTTCCCACACATCAAATAGGTTTAAATGGGGAAATTATATTTTTTGTGAACCCAGTCAATTTTTGAATGAAATAGATGAAAAATTTGTAATCAAAAAAGAAGTGGAATCAAAAAAAGAAAAAAAATTCAATAACAATTTTAATTTTAAAAAGTCAACATCTACAAAATCTAATAAAATTAGTCCCCCAAAAGGTTTTAAAAAATTAACAAAAACAAATCGTAGTAACAACATTAATTCAAGCAATATTATTGATATTGTTAATGGGGCAAGGGTAAAGCATGCTAAATTTGGTGTTGGAAAAGTTATAGAAATCGAAGGCGAAGACATTAATAAAAAGGCAACTATTTTCTTTGAAAATATTGGTCAAAAACAATTGTTGTTAAGATTTGCCAAGCTTGAAGTAATTAAATAAATTATGAAAAAGATCATACCTATTTTATTAGTAATAATGATAACTTCTTTTTATCTAAAATCTCAAAATACTGAGAAAAAGATAGATTCATTGAGATTGGATATGCGCAAACATTTGGAAAATAAAAAAATGGATTCTTTAAAATTAGTCGTAAATGGTTTTCGTCAGATTATATCTGATATAGATGATAAAACATTTATTAATTATGTTAATAAACATTCTATTGTAGATGACAATAACATTAGGCTTAACAATAGGCTAGAGGTTTCTAAATCTAAAAGTCAATTACAATCATTAATATTATTAATTCTTTGTTTTATGGGGTTTATCTATTTAATAAGATATACTGATCAAAAATCAAGAAATAAACAAATTGAAAAACTTAAGGCAGCATCAAAAATATCTTC
>CAZJXE010000154.1:0-2790 GCA_964549835.1 uncultured Weeksellaceae bacterium | reverse complement strand
TCTTTTGTAAATAAGGATAAGCCAAAAACATTAACATTAAAAACTTTTAAAAAATTTTCGATACTTAGTTCCTCTACTGAACTCCTGACACCAATTCCAGCATTATTTACTAATACATCTACTCTATTATCGAAAAGCTCTAAACACTTTTTTGCATTTTGGGTTAAATTATCAAAATCAGCAATATCAAATTCAAATATCTCTGCATTAGTATACAATTTTGCATTTTGCAATCTTTCTTCTGATCTTCCAGTTATTAAAACATTTGCTCCTTTTTCTACTAGTGATTTAGCTGTTTCCTTACCAATACCTAAACTTCCCCCAGTTATAATGATATTTTTTCCTTTTACATCCATGATTTTAAAGTTTTTAATTTGTCACTAAATTATAAAATAATACTATTCATTTTTTAAAATTTGATCAACTAATTTTGGAACAGCAATTGAAGCTTTTTCCCTAATTGCTGAAATACCATTTTCTTCAATAGCATTAGGATCTACAATATATTTTTCACAAGAATTTGAAGTATAATGTATCAAAGAAGCTGCAGGATATACATTTAGAGATGTTCCAATTATTATAAATACGTCTGCAGTTTTAACAATTTCAATTGCTACATCCATCATTGGAACAGCTTCTCCAAACCAAACAACATTTGGTCTTAGCTGCCCTTGTTTTGGACATAGATCACCTAATATTAATTCTGAACCATCAATTTTATAGACTGTATCATCAACAACACTCTTAGACTCCATTAATTCCCCATGAAGATGTAGTACATTTTTTGAGCCACTTCTCTCATGTAAATCATCAATATTTTGAGTTATTATTTGTAGATTATAGTTTTCTTGTAATTTGTTAAGAGCATAATGAGCATTATTTGGAGAACTATTAAGTAACTGTCTTCTTCTAATATTATAAAACTCTAAGACAAGTTCAGGGTTCTTTTTAAATGCATCTGGAGTTGCCACATCCTCAATTTTATAATTGTCCCATAATCCACCTGAATCTCTAAATGTACCAAGACCACTTTCTGCACTTATACCAGCTCCAGAGAAAACTACAATATTTTTCATCTATAAAGTATAATAAATGATCAAACCTAAGGCCGTAATAATTAAAGACGTAATAGTATACGACTTTTCAATTCTTGACATTGGTTTTTTGGTTATTAGCCAATATAAAAAACGTAACGGAATATATATTAATAATGAAAACCCAAGCAAAAAAGCAAGAGTAGTTATTATGATTAAAATTAATGCTAGCAATGCCGCTTCATCTCTAGAAGAATCAACAACAGGAAATGAAATTAAAAATATAGAGCTTAAGTATAATAATAGATTATACATATAATCTATAAAGATTTTCTAAAGAATAAATACAATAAAAAACCTGTTATAACAGCTAAAAATCCTTTGGTAGGGCCTAATTCAAGAATTAGTATTTGAGATTCCTGAAGCCAAGATAAAACTGCAAACATTATTCCAAAACCTGAAATAAATAACCATATTTCTTTCTTAACGTTCATGCATTATTGTTTTATTAATTTTTTGTCTATTACTCCTTTATTTGTAATTAACTTTAAATTATATACCCCTTTTGAAAATGAAGATAAATCAATAGGTCTTTTGTATTGACCTAAAAATTGATGTAAATCCTCTTTATAAACCTCTTTTCCTAATAAATCAAAAGCTTTAATTTTTATGTTTTGAGCAATTAAGCTATTAAACTCAATATTAAAGACATCATTTGAAGGATTTGGATATATAATAAATTTATCAAAGTAAAAATCACTTATTGAAGAAGGGACCCAAGAAACTGTATAAAATAAAGTATCCGAAATACATCCATTAGCATCTGTTACAATTACCCAATACTCACCATTTGAAATAGGAGAAATTTGAGAAGTATACTCCCCTGTATTCCATAGATATGAAAAAGGAGATGTTCCTGAAATTATATTTACAGTAAGATCACTAATATTTGGAGCAAGAGGAGCAATTATTTCTGCAACAGTACTAGTAACAACTAAATCAAGAACAGCTGTACTATCACATCCAGAGGAATTTGTAAAAATAGAGCTATAAATACCCGTTGAATCATAAATTATTCCGTTCCAAGTATAGTCATTACAAGATGTAACTGTTAAAGTAGAAGAATCAGAATAATAAATATCTAGATCTAATGTAACTAAACTATCACAACCATCTATACTGCTTAATAAACTATCATAAGTTCCACTAGAAGTAAATATATTACCAAGCCAAGTGAATGAATCACATGAAGAAATATTTTCATTTGTAGAATATGAATTGTTAATAGTTAGATTTAAATAAGCTAAACTATCACAACCGTCCTGATTAGTATAAAGATGACTATATGTTCCAGAGCTATCATATGTTATTCCATTCCAACTATAACTATTACATGCAGAAACAAAGCTAGTTGTGGAGTCAGAATTAGTAATAGTCAGATTTAAAGTATGAATACTATCGCATCCAGAAGTGTCAGTATATGTTTGAAAATACATTCCGCTAGTTGTATATGTTGTAGAGTCCCATGTATAGCTGTCGCATGATGTAACAGAGCTCATTCCCCCACTATAAGGAGCAGGAAGAAAGACAGAATCAATGATTACACAACCATTAGCATGAGTAATAGCCACAGTATTCCATCCTGATGGTAGTGAAGTACTTGTTTTTGTTGTATCTCCATTTTCCCAAAGGAAAGTACACAAGGTAAACATACATGGGCATCCAGAAGATACTACAGTGGCAGTACCATTAGAAT
>CAZJXE010000153.1:1256-2796 GCA_964549835.1 uncultured Weeksellaceae bacterium | reverse complement strand
CTCCAACCAATTTAATTTATGATTTATCTTCATATTCGGGAGATTCAAGTGTTAGTATTAGTGTAGAAACTTCATGTAAATGGACAAATGATATTGTATTAGTTGATGATTTTAATGTATTTAATGTTAATCCATGTTCTTATTTTAGTTTAAGTTCAACATTAATAAATCCTTCTTGCAATCAATTTAGTGATGGGTCAGCAATTGTTCATGCAACAAATGACACACTATACAGTGATACATATTCTTATTTATGGTCTGATGGTCAAGTTGGTGATACTGCTAATGCTTTATCTGCAGGATCATACTCTTGCATAGTAACAGGAAATACTTTTGGCTGTATAGATTCTATAAATGTTGTTCTTGTAGACCCATCTCCAATTTCAGTTTCAAGTATTATTGTTGATGCTTCAAGTTCTTCAAGCTATGATGGATCAGTTGACTTAACAGTTTCTGGAGGAACTCCTTGCTTACCCGACAGTAGTTATTCATATTTATGGTCTACAGGAGATACAACAGAAGATGTTTCTGGACTAATGACAGGGCCAGTTAGTTGTACAATTACAGATTGTAATGGATGTGTTTATTCTTGGAGCGGATTTGTTTATATTGGAGTAGTTAGTGGATGTACAGATCCATTAGCATTTAATTTTAATCCAAATGCAAATACTGATGATGGTTCTTGTGTTTATGCTGGTTGTTTGGATCCATTAGCACTTAACTATGATTCTCTTGCAACAATAGATGATAGTTCATGTGTATATCCTCCAGCTCTTGCTTTACAAGGAATTATTGATTTTACAGTTCCATCCGCAGGAAGTAACGGAAAAGCAATTCATTTGATTGCAACTGACTCAATCTCTGATTTGAGTATTTATGGAATTGGTGTAGCTAATAATGGAGGAGGTACTGATGGTGAAGAATATACTTTTCCTGCAATGTCTGTAAGTGCTGGAGAACATATACTACTTGCTAGATCTCCTTCTGACATGTCTTTGTATTTTGATGTTTGTTATAGTGAATTTGATCATGTTTTAACGGCAACAAGCTCAATATCCCAGAACGGTGATGATGCTATAGAATTATTTATGAATAGTTCAGTGGTTGAAACTTTTGGTGATATCAATGTTGATGGTACCGGTGAGTGCTGGGAATATATGGATTCTTGGGCTTATAAATCTTCTGGAGATACTGCATGCCTTGATGGTAATTGGATTTTTGGTGGTGTTAATTGTACAGATGGATCAACAACTACTTTTTCATCATCTTGTCCATATCCATTATGTCCTCCACCTCAAACAGGAGGATGTACTGATTCAACAGCATTAAATTATGATCCGCTGGCAACAATTGATGATGGATCATGCATATATCCGATATTTGGTTGTACTGATTCCAGTGCAACAAATTATAATCCACTTGCAACAAATGATGATGGTTCATGTACATATTTAAGTGTTAATTTATCTCTTCAAGGGATTATTGACTTTACAGTTCCTTCTGGAGGAAGCGATGGTAAAGCTATTCATCTTTTGGCAAC
>CAZJXE010000153.1:0-1156 GCA_964549835.1 uncultured Weeksellaceae bacterium | reverse complement strand
GTTGTAGTTGAAACCTTTGGTGATGTAAATGTTGACGGAAGTGGTCAGCCGTGGGAATATATGGATTCATGGGCATATAAAACTAGTTCTGGTACTTCGGGAGCTTTTGACTTAGGTAATTGGAGTTTTGGTGGGGTAAATTGTACCGATGGATCAACAACTACATATACATCTTCTTGTCCATATCCATTATGTCCTCCACCAACTTTTCCAGGTTGTACAGATTCAACAGCCTTAAATTATGATCCAACTGCTACAGTTGATGATGGGTCATGTTTATATCCTGTTAATGGATGTACAGATTCTACAGCTACAAATTATGATCCAACTGCAACAGTTGATGATGGATCATGTTTTTATTTTGCAGTCGATTTATCACTGCAAGGAATTATTGATTTTACAGTTCCAACCGGTGGAGTTGGAGGAAAAGCAATTCATTTATTTGCTACAGATGATATTTCTGACTTAAGTACTTATGCAATCGGTGTAGCAAATAATGGAGGAGGAACAGATAGTGTTGAATATGTTTTTCCAGCTATATCAGTTTTAGCAGGAGATCAAATTTTAGTATGTAGAGATACTAATGCAATGTCATCATATTTTGATGTTTGCTTCAGTGAATTTGATCATGTTTTATTAGATACCGAAGGTTATATTTCTCAAAATGGAGATGATGCTATTGAGCTTTTCAAAATTATAAGTTCATCACCAACTTCTGTTTCACATACCGTGAGTTCTGGTAATTTTTATTATACCCCTACAACATTAAATCTAAATACTGGGGATACTGTTGTATGGCTAAATAATGGAGGCTTCCATAACGTAAATTTTGTTAATTCATCCATAACTGGATTGCCTTATGGAAACCCTGAAAGTTTTATTACTGCACCAACTACAGGGCCGGTTCTAGCAACTCATGTATTTAATATTTCTGGTTCGTATACTTATGATTGTTCTGTTGGGTCGCATGCAATTAATGGAATGGTAGGATACCTTAATGTTACAAATAATACAACATTTACAAGTGTGGTTGTTGAAACATTTGGAGATATTAATGTTGATGGTTCAGGAACAGCATGGGAATATATGGATTCTTGGGCTTACAAAGACACAAGTGGATCTGTAACTTTTTCAGGTAACAATTGGATTTTTGGTG
>CAZJXE010000152.1:0-2811 GCA_964549835.1 uncultured Weeksellaceae bacterium | reverse complement strand
ATAAGATATTTTCTGAAAAAACAAAAAAGAAAAGAGTTGCTCTTATTAAACAAGTTCTTGATTTGGCTTTGTTATCTCAGGGAATGTTAAAAGGTGAGGACTTGACTGGTTTTATTTCTAGAAGTGTTAACTTGATCAAATAATTTTGATAATGTGAAATATAAAGGAGGTACAATGTTACCTCCTTTTTTATACTTTAACCTTCAGTATTTCATCTATTCTTGTTGTATAGCATGGAGATAATTGCTCTTGCTTCATTTTCCAATTTCTATCAAAACCTTGAGTAGCTATTCGAAGTTTATCTCTTCCCATATTGTTATTTATTTTATCTATAATATTTGAGATTTTGGAGTATTTATCTCTGTTTAATATTTGATCAAATAAACTAAGTTGGACTTCATTATCATTTATTAATTTGCCTACAACTACTCCAGCTTTTTTATAGCTATATCCTTTTTTGTAGATTAATTTAAGAGCTTTTACTACTTCTTGTATAATGATATGATTGTCATTGGTAGCATGATCAAGCTTTATAGTTTTAGTACCATAGTACTGTTTTTGCTTGGGATTAAAGGGATTTGTATATATAAAAATCTTTATTTCACAGGCACATGTTCTTTGCTTTCGAAGTTTTTCGCAGCATCTGACAGCAAATGTACTTATGGCTTCTTTAAGTTTGTGATATTCTGATACTGGTTGACCAAATGATCGAGATGTACAAATATTTTTTTTCTTCTTATACTCACTTTCTAACTCTAAACAGTTAATGCCTTTGAGTTCTTGTACAATTTTTAATACTACAACTGAAAACTTTTTTTTGATCCAACTTTCTTCAACACAAGTTAGATCATATGCAGTATTTATTCCATATTCTTTTAATGTCTTAGCATAATTTCTCCCTATTCCCCAGATATCTTCGACAGATGTGAATTTTAATGCTTTTTCAATAATATCTTGCTTGTCAAGCACAAAAGCTCCTGATTTTTTATATTTTTTTGCTATTCGATTTGCAATTTTTGCCAAAACTTTAGTTTTAGCAATACCAACAGATACAGGTATTCCTGTCCATTTTTTAACTTTGCGTCTGAGATTGATAGCATAATTTTCTAGATCTTCATTATAGCATTGCAAGAACGCTTCATCAATAGAGTATATTTCTATGTCTTTGCTGTTTTTATTAAGTATTGACATTACACGCTTTGACATATCTCCATAAAGTACAAAATTTGTTGAGAATATTTGCACATTATGTTTTTTAAAGACATCTCTTTTTTTAAATGCAGGCTCTCCCATTTTAATACCTAATTTTTTTGCTTCATTGCTTCTTGCAATTACACATCCATCATTATTAGAAAGGACAACTATTGGTTTTTTTTCTAAGTCTGGTCGAAAAATACGCTCACAGGAAGCATAAAAATTATTACAGTCTACTAATGCTATCAACGTGCTTTGTGTATTATATGTGTGATGATTCCCCAAACTTGAAAATTCATAGACTCTGTAATTTTAATTGGTGAGAAAGTATCATTTTCTGGAACTAGATAGAGGCTTTCATCATTTACAGCTATTCTTTTTACGGTAAATTCCCCGTCAATTACTGCCAGTACAATATCATTATGTTTTGGGTGTAGTGATCTGTCAACTATCATAATGTCTCCACTATTGATACCTGCTTTTGTCATTGATGTTCCTTCAACCTTAACACAAAAAGTAGCTTCTTTATTTTTTACGATATAATCTTGAAGGTTGATTTCCATTTCAATAAAATCGTCTGCAGGAGAAGGAAATCCAGCAGCAACACTAGGCTCTGCTACTTTAATCTCATCTAGATTTAAATCTTCAAAACTATGAAATGATAAGCTATTTTTTTGTGTTTTCATGCCCATAAATTTCGTCATTTATTTTATAATAAATGGTATATATTTTTATAAAAAAAATATTTTATTGAACAATAATTTTTGATGTATAATCTTCAAGCTTTATAAGATATATACCACTTTTTATTTCTTTAAGATCAAGAGTGATCTTTTTTGAATTCTTATCTTGTTTATAGATAGTTTTTCCAATAGAATTAATGATTGATAGTTCTCCATTTATTTCACAGACTACATTTAAAATCCTGTTAGTTGGATTAGGGAATATATTTAATTCATTAAAATTTGCAAAAGAGGTGTGACTCACTACAGATGAATCGCTACTAAAAAAACTCAATCCTCCAGAGTAATTTCCAATTAAAAGGTCAGGTTTTTGATCATTATTAATATCTTCTATTGCAAGCAAATTTTTACCTCCTTCTTTTAAATTCAAAACAGTTAGAGAATCAAAGGTTCCAAAAAGATTATTATCAATATTATCATATAAATATGTTTGACCAGTAAATGAGCCAGTGTAGAGCTCAAAAGTACCATTGTTATCATAAAACTTTGGAGTGCTAAAACCAGAGCTAATAATATTACTCTCTACATCAATTCCTCCAAAGTATTCAATAATTGTATCAAAAATGGGGTTTGTTATTGTGCCTGTATTTTCGCAATAATTGATAGTTCCAGATTGTTCACCAATAATAATATCCAATAAACCATCTCTGTTTAAATCAACTATTTGAGGAGTAGCAAAATAGCCTACATCTATATTTTTGTATTCTACTTCAGATAAAATAAAATTGGAAGGGTTTGATCCAGTATTTTCAAAAAAATGTAATTTTCCATTAGCATCACCTAATATCATATCTTCATCAGAATCACCATCTAAATCTCCAAATGTAGGACAAAGATTTAAAGCTGGAATATTTAGGTTTATATTAAGATTTAT
>CAZJXE010000151.1:0-2812 GCA_964549835.1 uncultured Weeksellaceae bacterium | reverse complement strand
CAGCAGACTCAACTCTTTATTCTGTTTTATACACAAATACAACAAATGATACTTGTTATGATTCATTAACAATATATGTAGAACAACCTTCAATTGTAGCATCAGTATTCCCTTCAGCATGTTCTGGATCTGATACTTTATTTGCACAAGCTACTATTCCAGCAAATTGCTATTACGAATTAGAATGCTGGAACTATTTACCTCCTCCGGGAGCACAAAATTTAGGATGGCAAGTTCCAAATACAACTCCTCAAGCATATCATAATATTGATCTTATGATTAACGGTAGTTTACAAAACAATTATACCATGATTTCTGGTGCAAATTATACATCGGAAGATTATCTGATACCAGTTACAAATGGTGAAATTATGGATCTTCTCTTTACATCTTTAGGAACGGGTGCTAATGAAGCAATGTATCGATTATATGATAGTCAGGGTAATTTAATTACTACACAAGGATTCCCCGGATCGGTTCCTGGGAATTTAGTTGGTCATGTTGTTTCTTGTCCAGCGACTGCTACATATAATTATTCCTGGCAAAATATTACTAGTGGTGGTGTAGCTGGATTAAATGATCCAAATGTACAAAACCCACTAGCAACAGTTGCACAAGTAACAAATTTTCAAGTTACTGCATATGATTCTCTAAATCCTCAATGTATTGCTATTGATACAGTAACATGTCTTCCAAACTTGAATAATATAACTGGGACAATGTCAGGACCAACTAATTTATGTCTTGGTGATACTGTTCAGCTTGGTTTTGTGTTAAATGGACTTCCTCCATTTGATTTAATACTAGATGTAGCAGATGCAAATGGATCAACTATTTTAAACTATCAGCTTGATGTAAATGGAATAAATACTGCTACTGGACTTCCTTTAACTTTTATTCCTAGTATCAATACAACATATTCAATTTTAAGTTTATCTGATATTACTGGTTGTCCTGGATCTATAACTAACCCAGCACTTGTTGTTACTGTTAATGAATATCCTTCTTTATCTGTTAGTACTGCAAATCCTATAATTTGTCAGGGACAAAGTACAGTTCTAGACTTTAATTTAACTGGAACACCAAACTTTTTTGTTAATGGAGTTTTTGGTTCAATACCTACAAGTTTAAATCTAGATGCCAATGGAAATGATTTAGCTGGAAATCCAATTAGTGTTACTCCTAATACTACAACAACATATAATTTTAATGATATAACTGGAAACAATGGATGTTCTTCTACTCTAAGTAACAGTATAACCATTACTGTTAATCCTGCAATTAATGCCGGAAATAATGCTTTTTTAACTTTATGTTCAGATGACTTAACAACCTATGCTCTAGAAAACCTTATAGGTCCTGGTCAAGATACAACTGGATATTGGACAACAGCAAGTGGAAGTATTTTACCAAATAATCCAAATTATACTTTTAATCCTCAAACAATGCCTGCTGGTAATTATACCTATACAGTAGAAGGAGCTCCTTGTCCTCCAGATCTAGCAACAGTAAATATTTCTTTTGTAAATCCTCCATTTTCTGGATTTGCTTCCAATCAAGAAGTTTGCTTAAGTGATTACAGTGGAGGAAATACATTTGATTTAAATACACTTTTAACAAATGCTGATCCAGGAGGTGTTTGGACATCTAGTGGATCTCCAATTTCTGCACAAATAAGTCCTTTAGCATATGGTGCTGGAACTTTCCAATTTGATTATGAAGTTTTTGGAATTGCCCCTTGTAATGATATGTCTACAAGTACTACTCTTACAATTAACCCTACTCCTGTAGTAAATAATTTTACTACCAATATTCCTGTAGTAAACCAAGGGTTTGATGTTGATGTAATAGTTGATATGTCAGTAGGGTCTCCGCCTTTTACAGTTACTGTAGAAGATGATGATACCCCACCTAATTCTCATACTATTAATATTACTCCTCCAAATACAACTGGATTAGTAAATGTTATACCAAATAATATTCCTATTACAACATATTCTATTACAGGCATTGTTGATGGAAAAGGATGTGTTGCAACATCTGCTCTAACTACACCAGTTATAGTAGATCCTTACCCATTTATTAACCCATTCACAACATCAACACCTGTTATTTGTGAAGGAGATAATGCATCTATTTCAGTAGTTCTAGAGTTAGGGGAAGCCCCTATAACTGTTGACTATTCATACAATGGAAATAATTATTCATATGTTCTAGGAAATATTGGTCAAATTACACCAATTGCTGCTACTATTCCTCTTGACATTTCTGGCTTGCTAATTGGAAGTAATCAAATAACTATTGATAATCTAACCGATCCAAATGGAGTTGTAACTCCAACAAATCAGTTACCTGCTCCAATTTTTATAACTGTTAATGCAAATCCTGATGTTGATTATAGTACCTCAACACCTGAAATTTGTTTTGATGATCCTGCTAGACTAGACTTTAATTTTCTTGCTGGAAGTCCACCTTTTTCTATTGATTATTCTATAAATTCAACTAATCAGACCCCATTAACATTAAATGGAAGTGGAAATCAGCAGTATACAATTACACCTGCTCCTTCAGTTGGATTAAATAGTTATGATATTATAAAAATAACTGATGGAAATGGTTGTGAAAGCACTCCCAACCCTTCAAATGCTTCAATTTTAGTTAACCCTACTCCTGATGTTAATATTACAGTAAGTGGAACAAATCCAATTTGTGAAGGACAAGACTCTGAGTTATTTTTCCCTGTAATTTCTGGAACTCCTCCTTTTACTGTAAATTATTTGGCAGGAGGATCTCCATTATCAACAAATATTGA